>CAZSUX010000077.1:0-10939 GCA_964610135.1 uncultured bacterium
GACGATTGTGCTGCCGGTGAGCGTGCAGGGCGACAAGGCCGCGGCCAGCTACAAGTCCGGAGTGCTGGAACTGGTCCTGCCCAAGGCCGAGAGGGTCAAGGCGCGCGAGATCACGGTCGAGAGCAAAGACTGACTCCCTTCCGCAGGAGAGATGGCCCGCTTGACGCTGGCCGTCTCTCGCTTGCGGCTTGACCGGATGCCGAATTCTTGGTTAAATATTCACAAGATAGATTAGGTAGAGCTTTGTCGAGTCAAGACACATTCAGCACGCATAGAAAGAAAGGGCTGTTGGCGTGATTTGCCCCGCTTGTGGTTCGCGCAACCCCCGTACGGCGCGGGTATGCGGAACGTGCGGGGCCGTGGTGTCGGAGGTGCCAAGGAGGCAGTTCAGGTACGAGCAGGCTCTTCTGGACAGGACGCAGGCTTCAGTCCAGCGCGAGACGAAGACGTTGAGCACCATCAGTCTTATCCTCGGCCTCGCGTCGCTCACACCCGCGACTTTCGTCGCCGGCATACCGGCAATCATAGTATCCATCGCTGCGCTGAAGCGGCCTCGACCCGGTCGCTGGATGGCCTACTCCGGGCTCGTGACCGGCGCGTTCGGCACCCTGGTGCTGACGTTTGTCATGCTGTTGCCGCTTGTCGCCTGGCAACGAGAGCTTCACCGGGTTGCGGTCGTGAAGCAGAACATGCAGGCCTACCGGGCCGCACTGGATGACTACGCGGTCAAGAATGAGGGACGCTACCCGAAATCGGGCATATCATGGGAGAAAGAGGACGAAGACGGGATGGTGTTGCACTTCAAGGCCGACAACGGGCTCCTGACCAGCATTCCGTTCAACCCCTACACGCATCGGCGCTATCGCAAGGGGGTAGACTTCTTTTACCAACCTGAACACCTCGCCGAGACCGCGCTGAACGCGGTGGCCGACCGCACCGATCCCCGGTGTCCGTTTGTCGGACTGGCCGCGCCCCGGGGTATGCCGGGTACCATTGTGATACTTGGCTGGGCTACCCTCGAGGACCGCGGCTCGCCCATCGAGTTCGCCATCGTCGGCTACGGCCGCAACACCGCCGAACCGCTTCGCCGGGGCAAGAACTTCCTCGACCTGCACAACTGAAGTCCGACTCCGTTGAATACGGCCAGGTTGTCCTGAATTGACAATCCGATGCAGCTGCCTATTCTTTGCAGCTACTCGAAAGGAGCAGATTCGATGAGAACGCTGACACTGACCATGGCTTTTGTCGTCCTTGCCGGAGTATTCTGCGCCGGCGATACCAGCAAACAGACGTCATCCACGGCGCCCACCAAGTGGCCGAAGGAGGCGCTGAGTCCGTTGACCGAAGAGGAACTGACCCAATTCGTCAAAGCCCTGCCGGCGCTCAACGGGGCACTGAAGGCCGCGGACTGGAAGAACACCTCCAAGGAAAGCGATAGTCGGATGTCGACGTTGACTATCCTTGTCGAAGGTATGAAGGTGCGGGGTATCAACGATTCGCTAAAGCCATATGGCGGTTGGGCCAAGATCCGCCCGACCCTGTACAAGGTGTTCTCGGCGACGGCTGCGCTCGTCATCGACCGGGCATCGCCCGAGATGATTGAGAGGATAAAGCAGGACACCAGCGCGCCTGCCAGGCAGAGCATGGCGGACTATGAATTCTTCAAAGCCGCCTGTACTCAGGTGCCGGAAGCGAACAAGCAACTCGTGGCCAAGTACCAGGACCAACTGCAGCCGCTGGGGTCACTTGGCCGCAAGCCGCAAGCTCCAAAATGACGTCGCGGAGCAGGCTGCGCCCGCTCCGTTCACCGCTGCGCCACACTCAGAAGTTTGGAAACAGACTATTGTAGATAGTGTCTGATAGTTTATAGATATTCAACCTGCCGCTCTTAGTCTGCAACCCAGCCGGCTGGTACGAAGTCTATTTAGTATCTTCACTTGACCCGAAAGGAACCTCAACCTAATGGAAGAACTGAAAGACGACATCAAGCGAGTCCACGAAGAGATCGAGCGCGAAAGCCTGTTCGTACAGGCTGTAACCGGCGAGGTCGGCAAGGTAATCGTTGGGCAGAAGTACCTGGTTGACCGGTTGATGGTCGGATTGCTGGCGAACGGCCATGTTCTCATCGAAGGCGTGCCCGGCCTGGCCAAGACCTATGCCGTGAAAACGCTGGCCCGGACGATCGCCACGACGTTCCACCGGATTCAGTTCACGCCGGACCTGCTTCCGGCCGACATCATCGGGACCCAGATATACAACCAGCGCACCGGCGAGTTCACCGCGCGGAAGGGGCCGGTGTTCGCGAACCTCGTGCTGGCCGACGAAATCAACCGCGCCCCGCCCAAAGTGCAGAGCGCGTTGCTGGAGGCGATGCAGGAGCGGCAGGTCACCATCGGCGACGATACGTTCAAGATGGATGACCCGTTCCTCGTGCTTGCGACCCAGAACCCGATTGAGCAGGAAGGTACCTATCCTCTGCCCGAGGCGCAGACCGACCGGTTCCTCCTGAAGTTGCGGGTCGGCTACCCGAGCAAAGAAGAGGAGAAGCAGATTGTCGACCGGATGACCACCGGCGTCGAGCCGACCGCGTCTCCGGTCGTCGAACCCGCCGCCATCATCAGCGCCCGGGCGCTCTGCACGCGCATCTACGTTGACGAGAAGCTGAAGGACTACATCCTGAACATCGTCTTCGCGACCCGGCAGCCGAAAGAGCACAACCTCGCCGACCTAGCGCCGCTGCTTCGATACGGCGCTTCGCCGCGTGCTTCCATCTACCTGCTGACCGCGGCCCGGGCGATGGCATTCCTGCGCCGGCGCGGGTTCGTGATACCGGAAGATATCAAGGAACTGGCGCCGGATGTGCTCCGGCATCGCCTTATTCTGAGCTACGAAGCCGAGGCCGAGGAACTGACCACCGACGACGTCGTGAAGCGAGTGCTCGAGGGCGTCGAAGTTCCGTGAGTCCCGGCCCGCACACAACACCAAAGCAGACCGGCCGCAAAGCCAGGCGACCGGATACCGCCGGTCGCTCGCACATCCGTCAGATAGAGATACGCACGCGGCGGCTGGTCAATACGCTCTTCTCCGGCGACTACAAGTCATCGTTCAAGGGCCGAGGTATCGAGTTCCTCGACGTGCGGGAGTACCTGCCCGGCGACGACGTGCGGACGATTGACTGGAAGGTGACGGCGCGGTCTGGCCGGCCGTACGTGAAGAAGTACGCCGAGGAGCGTGAGCTGGTCGTCATACTGCTGGTGGACGCTTCCGGCTCGGACCGGTTCGGCACCAGGCGGTTGTTCAAGCTCGAGCAGGCAGCACAGGTCGCGGCGACGCTCGCCTTCTCCGCCATCCGGAATAACGACAAGGTCGGGCTGGTCTTCTTCACCGACCGGATTGAGAAGTACGTGCCGCCGAAGAAGGGCAGGATCCACGTTCTCCGGCTGATTCGCGACATCCTCTACTTCGAACCGGAGCGCCGCGGCACTGACGCGGCGCAGGCGCTTGAGTTCCTGATGCACGTGCTGAAACGCCGGGCGATTGTCTTCCTTATTTCCGACCTGATGGGCGACTCGTACCAGCCCGAGACAATCCGGCAGCCGCTTGGAATCGTCGCGCGCAAGCACGACCTCGTTGTGATCTCGGTTAGCGACCCGGCCGAGAAAGAGCTGCCCAGACTGGGGTTGGTCGAGATGGAGGACGCCGAGACGGGGGAGCTCGTGACAGTGGATACGTCCGATCCGGTCCTCCGGAAGCGATTTGCCGCGTCCCAGGCCGCGCGGCAGGAAGCGGCCGAACGGCAGTTCCGGCAGCTCGGCATCGACCACATCCCGGTCTCGACCGCAGAGGACTTCACCAAGAAGCTGCACCAGTTCTTCCAGAAGAGAGCGAGAAGATACAGGTAGGACGAAGCCAAAATGCAGAAGCCAAAACGCAAAGCGCAAAACTGCCTGCGGGTTTTGGCTTTTGGCTTCTGCCTTCTGGCTTTTGACTTGCTGGCTGCGCAGTTTGCACCTGACTCGATCGCTGCCGATACGGTGCCGCGGGATACTGCGCCCGCCTACCGCATCGTCACCGGCGGGCCGGTGTCGGTGAGCGCGAAGCTCCTGCCCCGGTCCAAGCGGGACCTGACCGTCGGGGACCGGTTCAAGCTGGAACTGGTGGTCAAGCACCACCGCAACACCAAAGTCGGTGAGCCGTTCAGCCCGAGCCTGGACCCGTTCATGATTCTCGACCGGAAGAGTGTCACGCACTATGCCGGCGACACGATTGTCGACGTCCATACTCTGACGATGGCCGCGTTCGCGACCGGTGAACCAAAGATACCGCCTTTCATCGTGCCCTACCCGGCGGAAGGTGAGGTCCGGGCCGCGGCATCGGATTCGATACCGGTGAAGGTCGCGAGCGTGATGCCTGCGGATATGAAGGATATCAACGACCTGAAGCCGCAGATACAGTTTCCGAACTTCCTGCCGATATGGATCATCCTCGGGATTCTCGCGGCGGCCGGACTGGGCTATCTTGGCTGGCGGCTCTACCGCCGCTATCGTCGGATAATGCTCTACGGTACGCCGCTTCCCGACCCGTGGGACGAGGCGCTCGCTGCGCTCGACAAGGTGCCGGCCGACGACTGGCTGGCGTCCGGCCATTTCAAGCGCTACTACTACACGGTTTCGGAGGTGCTCAAGCGCTACCTCACCCGCCGTTTCGGGTTTCCCGCCCTTGACCAGACGACCACCGAGATCCTGCGGACGATGAAGGTCGCGAAGATCCCTGAACGCGAAGGGTTCGGCGAGTTCTTCCAGCGAGCCGACATGGTAAAATACGCCAAGTTCGTGCCGCCACTCGCGGATGTGGAGACCGTGCTACCGACCGCGCGCGAGCTGGTTAGGGCTACGACTCCGAAGCCCGAACCTGGTCCGACAAGTCCGACCAGTCAGACAAGCCCGACTACCTGATGCCATGAGATTCGCCCATCCCTGGTTCTTCCTGCTGCTGGCCCTGGTGCCGGCCTACATCTGGTGGCAACTGGTGAAGCGGCGGGCCGCGGTCGTCTACAGCGACCTTTCGTTCCTGCGCGGTTCGACGCCCCGCGGACGGTACGGGCGGGTCATCGTCCACGCACTCTACTCGCTGGCGCTCGTGTTCATGATTGTCGCCCTGGCGCGACCGCAGCGCGGGCGGCAGTTCCAGGAGGTTGAGACCCGCGGCATCGACATCATGCTCTGCCTCGACGTCTCCGGTTCCATGCAGGCCGAGGACTTCTCGCCCAGGAACCGACTAACCGTGGCCAAGGAGCGGGCCAAGGAGTTCATCGATAAGCGTAAGGGCGACCGCATCGGCCTCGTCATCTTCGCCGCGACCAGCTTGACCCAATGCCCGCTGACCATGGACCGGCAGATACTGGACGGCCTGCTTGACCGGGTTGACTTCGGCATGCTGGAAGACGGCACGGCAATCGGGCTCGGCCTGGCGAGCGCGGTGGCGCGGCTCAAGGACTCGAAGGCCAAGGATCGCGTTATCATCCTGCTCACCGACGGCGTGAACAACACCGGCGACATCGACCCGATTACCGCGGCCCAGACCGCGGCGAGCTTCGGCATCAAGGTCTATACCATCGGCGTGGGCAGCAAAGGTATGGTGCCGTACCCGGTGAACGACCCGATGTTCGGCCGTCGCTACGTGCAGGTGCAGATTGCCCTCGACACCGAGACTCTGCAGAAGATTGCGGACATGACCGGCGGAAAGAGCTTCCTTGCCACCGACGCGCAGGCGCTCAAGCAGATCTACGACGAGATCGACCGGATGGAGCCGACTACGTTCAAAGTGAAGCAGTACACCGTGTACAACGAGCTGGCCGGGCTCTGGCTGCTGCTTTCTGTCCTGGCGCTCGGGGCCGGCGTTGCTATGGCTACCACCATCTTCCGGAGGCTTCCGTGATCAAATGGGTCGAGCCTCTCTACCTCTGGTTTCTGCTCGCGGTGCCGCTCGGGGTGGCGCTGCTCGTCTTCCGCGGATTGAATCGGCGACGGGCCTTGGCCCGCGCGGTTGACCCGGAACTGGTGGACCGACTCACGCCCTCCCTTTCCCCTGGTCTCGCCACGTTCAAAGGGCTTCTGCTCCTCGGCGCGCTCGCGTTCCTGCTGCTGGCCGCGGCCCGGCCCAAGTGGGGCGAGAGGCTGCAGCTCTACAAGGGCAAGGGCATCGACGTCGTGATTGCGCTTGACGGCTCGCAGTCGATGCTCGCCGAGGACGTGAAGCCATCGCGGCTGGTCCGGGCCAAGACCGAGCTCGCCTCGTTGATCGACGGCCTGACCGGCAACGCGGTCGGTATTACTGCCTTTGCCGGTGAAGCGTACGTGATGTGTCCGTTGACCGCGGATGCGGACGCGGCCAAGCTCTTCCTCGATATCATCGGCCCGGAGATGATGCCGGTGCCGGGGAGCGACTTCGGCAAGGCGATTGACGTCTCGCTCTCGCTCTTCAACCCCAAGGAGATGAACTACAAGGCGCTGGTGCTCGTGACCGACGGCGAGGATCTGGGCAAGAACACCGCCCAGGCAATCCAGCGTGCGGTCGAGGCGCATGTGCGGATATTCCCGGTCGCTTTCGCCACCGCCGAAGGTGCGCCGATACCGGACTACGACGAGCAGGGCAACCTGAGTTCGTACAAGAAGGACAAGGATGGACAGGTCGTGATGTCGCGGATGAACGAACGCGAACTTATCGTGATGGCGCAGGCCACCGGTGGCCGGTTCCTGCGGGTGGAAGGCTTCTCCGGCGAGCGCCTGCTGGGTGAGCTCGACCGGATGCGCAAGAAGGACATCGGCGGCGGGCAGTTCACCGACTACGTCGAACGGTACCAGTGGTTCCTGCTGATTGCCATGGTCCTGCTGCTCGCCGGGCTGGGGCTCAGCAACCGGAGAGGAGCATGGATGCAAGTCAGAAGGCAGAATGCACAAGCCAAGAGCCAAAGCGAAGATGTGGAACAGAAGTAGGCTGTTTGTCCTTTGCACTTTGTCCTTAGTACTTGCCGCGCATGCGGCCGATGTTGGCGGCCTGATGCGGCAGGGGAACGGGCTGTACAACCGCGGCAAGTATGATGAGGCGCTTTCGCGCTACCAGATGGCCGAGGTGCTGGAGCCGGACGCGACCGCCATCCACTTCAACCTCGGCAATGCGCTCTTCCGGCTTGGGAAGTACCAGGAGGCGGCACGCGAGCTCGATCTCGTGATGATTGACAAGAAACCTGAACGCCGGGCCAATGCGATGTATAATACTGGCAACGTGGCATTCAAAGCAGGCCAGCTCGACCCGGCAATCAAGGCATACACCGGTGCCCTCGCTATCAACCCGAACGACAAGCAGGCAAAGCAGAACCTCGAGTTCTGCCTCAAGAAGAAGCAGGAGCAGCAGAACCAGCCGGATAGCTCGAAGCAGCAACAACAGCAGAACCAGCAGCAACAACAACAACAGCAGCAACAGCAACAACGACAGCCTCAGCAGGGCATGGATAAGAACCAGGCCGAACGGGTAGTGCAGGCGGTCGAGGACAAGGAGAAGGAACAGCAGAAGAAACAGCGCCAGGCCGGCGGGAGACGCAAGGTGGAGCAGGATTGGTAAGGACCAAGTCAAAGGTCAAAAGCCAAAGGCCAAAACGCAAAACCGGCCGGGTTCGGCTGGCTTTGGCTTTTGGTTTATGCCTTTTGGCTTTTGGCTTTGCTGCCGAACTGAACTTCTCCGCCGATGCCGACCGTACGACAGTCGGCCTGGGCGAGCAGTTCCAACTCACTGTAACGGTCGAGGGCACCAATATCGGCGGCGCGCCCCGCCCGCAGGTGCCCGCCTTGGATGACTTCGACCAGCTCGGCAGCACCTCGTCGCAGTCCACTAGTATCTCCTTCGTCAACGGCCGGATGACTCAACAGAACACCATCAGCTTCATCTACTTCCTGTCTCCGAAGCGGGTCGGCGATTTGACCATTCCACCCTTCAAGCTCTCTTTCAAGGGCACGACCTACGAGACCCAGCCGATTGCGGTAGCTGTCACCAAAGAGAGCCAGGCCCCGTCTCCAAGTCGCCGGCAGCAGCAACAATCCCCGTTCGGGCTTCCCAGCCGTCCCCAGCAGCGCAGCTCGGGTCGGGGCAACATGCTGCTCACCGCATCGGCCGATCGGACATCGGTCTACCAGGGCGAGCAGGTAACGGTTACGTTCGTCCTGTACACCCAGGCCCAGATCGGCGACCTTGGAATCAAGAACATGCCTGGCTTCACCGGTTGCTGGGCCGAGAAGCTCTTCGACGCGAAGGATCTGAACTGGCGCAGTTCCACCTATGACGGCCAGCGATACAACGCTGCGACCTTGAAGCAGGTCGCGCTTTTCCCAACGCAGTCCGGAGAAGTGAATGTCGACAAGATGACAGTCTCCGGCCAGGTGGTGGTGAGCGGCGGGTTCTTCTTCGATTCAGCCGAGCCGTTCGAAGTCTCGTCGGACCCGATCACGATAGACGTGAAGCCGTTGCCGGAAGCAGGCAAGCCGCAGGATTTCAGCGGCGGCGTCGGGGACTTCAAGGTAACCGCCGCATTGAGCGGGGACAGCTCGGTCGGCGGCGAACCACTGACCCTGACTGTCAACGTTACCGGCACCGGCAATATCGGGCTCGTGGGCGAGCCGAGGCTGGGAGCGATTTCCGGGGTCAAAGTGCTGAGTCCGGAAACCAAACAGAACACGCGTACCTCCGACGGCCGGATCACGGGGGAGCGCACGTTCAACTACCCGCTGATACCGACCGCGGACGGCAAGTTCGTGATTCCCGAGATTACGCTGGGCTTCTTCAACCCGAAGTCCGGCAGCTATTACACCCGGACGACCCCGCGTCTCGAGTTCGTCGCAACCGGCGCGACCGGCAAGACGCCGCTGGCCGACGTCGAGTCCGGCGTCAAGACCCTCGGCACCGACATCCTGCACATCAAACCGGTCCAAGGCCGCGCCTTTGCCATTTCTCCTTTCTCCTTTCTCCACTCCCTGTCTTGGTTCTTCTACCCGGTCGGCCTCGTCGTGCTGGCCTTCGGCATCGTGCTGGGCAGGCACCGTCGCCGGCTCGAGCAGGACCGGGGCTATGCCCGCCGGACACGCTCCAGCCGGTTGGTGAAGAAAGGCCTGGCCGAGGCGACCAGACTCCTTGCCCAGGGCAACGAACGCGAGTTCCACGCCGCGCTCAACCGGGCGGTCGTGAGCTACGTCGGGGACCGGTTCAACCTTGAGACCTCGGGTATGACCGGGGACCAAATCCAGGCCGAGCTCTCCAGCCGGAACGTCGACGCGGATACGGTCGCAAGTCTGCTCGACCTGATTGCTTCCTGCGACGCGGCTCGCTTCTCGTCCGGCATGACGCGGTGCACGCCGCAGGAAACGCTGGAAAAGGCAAGGACGGTGTTGGAGAAGCTGTGAGAGGACGCGGGTTCAAGGGTCCAGGGGTTCTAGGGTTCAAGTGGCCCGGTATCCTGACTTTTGCAGTTTGCAGTTTGCAGTTTGCAGTGGCTTCGGCTTCCACGGCGGACTTGTTCAGCCGCGGAAATGCGGCATATGAGGCCGGCGATTACCTACAGGCAGTCACCCTCTACGACAGCGCGGCGGCGGGGATGACTAGCGCGGAGTTGCTCTACAATCGGGGCGACGCCCGGTTCAAGCTCGGGGAAATCGGCCGTGCCATTGCCGACTACAGCCGCGCGTACGTGCTCAATCCGCACGACAAAGCCATCATTCACAACCTCGCCTTTGCACGCCAATTCCGTCCGGACAAGACTCTTACCATCGAGAACCCGCTGGTGCGGATGCTCAATGACGTTCTGCGTCTGCTCGATGCGGCCACGGCGCGCGTGTTCGCCGGGTTCTTCTTCTTCCTGTCGCTCGCCAGCCTCGCCCTGCTCTTCGTGAACGGCCGGCGGCTGTTCGGCTGGATTGCGCTCGGGCTTGGGGTTCTCTTTCTATACTGCTTCATCGCCGCGGCAAGCTGGGGCGCGATCACCAGCCCGGAACGTGCGGTCGTGGTCCAGCCCGAGCTCACCCTTCGCAGCGGTCCGGGCCCGGAGTACAAAGAAATCGCGGTTGTCCACGACGGGCTTGAGGTGATGCTGCGCGAGCAGCGCCCCGGGTACGTCCTTATCCAGATTCCGGGCGGTGACGGCGGCTGGGTTGAAGCCGCCGCAGTCGAGAGAATCTTCACTCCCTGACGCGGTCGCTGAGGGCAAGACCTGCACGAAACCCGAAGCCCGAAGCTCGAATGCGGAGAATGACGAATCGGGACATTCGGGCTTCAATCGTCATTCGGACTTCGACCTTCGAGTTTGGTCAGATAGTGCGCTGTGGACTTTCTTGAGTAGTTCCGGGATTGCGAGCTGCTGCGGGCACTTGGGCGCGCACTTCCCGCATTCCTTGCAGGCAGAAGCGCGGTTCGCGGCATCCATCCAGGTCTGGTAGACGAGTCGGGCCTGGTCTGAGCCCGGGAACATGCACCAGTCATTGTACAGAGCGAAACTGCGCGGGATGGCGACACCCGACGGGCAGGGCAGGCAATACTCGCAGCCGGTACAGGGAATGCCGCGTAGCTTCCGGTAGGCCCGCTGGACTCGGGCGACAAGGGCAAGTTCTTCTTCCGATAGCGCTCCGATGCGGCTCCGGCTCGCGTAGCGGACGTTGTCCTTCACCTGCTGCATCGTGCTCATTCCGGACAGGACCATCGACACCTCGGGCTGGTGCCAGAGCCAGCGCAGCGCCCACTCGGCCGGCGCGCGCTTCACCGCGTACGAATCCCAGAGCGCCTTGATGCGCGGGGCAATGCGGCCGGCAAGGTCGCCGCCGCGCAAAGGCTCCATTATGATGACACCCAGGCCTTTCTTGGCCGCGTAACGCAGTCCGGCTCGGCCCGCCTGGTGGTGCGT
>CAZSUX010000078.1:0-10853 GCA_964610135.1 uncultured bacterium
CGGGGCAGCAACCGCAGTCGCAGCCAACGCGAGTACGATCAGTCCTAGATGACGTTTCATTACCGTTACGTCCTTTCGGTTTTGGGGACAGTCCCCATACGGGGACAGTCCCCGTCTCCTCTTGAGAGGCTTGGGACACGATCCGTCCCGTGCCCTAGAGCCGCTCGTTGTCTCCGATGTCCATGAACACCAGCCCGGATACGAACTTGGGATAGAAGTCGGTTGACTTCTGGGGCATCCGTTCGCCGCGAGCGGCGACCTTCTGCACCTGGTCGGCCCGGGTCGGATTCAGAATCAGCGCAGCCTGAAACTTGGACGAGTCCACCTTGGCCAGTGTTTCACCGAGGTTGCGCTCGTAGGCGACGTGCTCCTCGATCTGCGCCGGTTTGACACCGAACACGTGCTCGATGAGCAGGGTGTGGAGGATGACAACGTCGAGGTCGCGGAAGTCGGCGCTGTGGTCCTTGACCAGCTGCTCGACCGCGGACTTGTCGGTGAGGCGCAGCAGCCAGGTTTTGCCCTTGCGGGTGTGGAGTGCGAAGACGTGGTCGGTCCCGGCCTTTGAAAGCTCGGCTTCGACTTCTGAGTCCTTGATCGGTTTGGTCTCGAACCACTTCGCGATGCGGGCGAGGACGTCGTCCGATTTCAGGTTTCCGAGGTCGTAGAGGAGCCGGTGCGTGGGCAGAACCACGAGGCCCGGGTCGGTGATATTGACGAAGGCCGTGGACTTGAAGCGGAGCGCGGCGTCGTCCGGGACCTTGCCGGCCCGTTCCATCTCCTGCCGCAAGCTGAGCGCGGTTTCGTAGCGGTGGTGGCCGTCGGCAATCAGCACAACCTTGTCGGCGAGTTCCCTGCGCACTACCGCGAGTTTCGCCGGGTCGGTGATCGCCCACAGTTTGTGGACAACGCCGTCGTCGTCGGTCGCCGTCATCGCCGGCTCGCCGGTCGGAGTCAGCGCCTGCTCGATTACTCCCTGCGGGTCGTCGTAGAGCATGAATATCTGCTCGTAGTCCATCCGGGTCGCACGGAGCAGGCTCAGGCGGTCGGCCTTGGGCTTGGACAGGGTCCGTTCGTGCGGCAGGACCGTGCCTTTCTCGAACTCGTCGGCCCGGATGGCCGCCACGAACGATTTGCGGGTCTTGCGCTGGCCCCCGCTTTCGAAGTCCTGGTGCAGGACGTAGATCGCGGGCTGAAGGTCGCGGATGAGGACGAGCTGTGATGACCACAGCTTGAAGGTGGTGGCCGAGTAGGAATACGGGTCCGGCGCTGCGGGCAGGATCAGGTGGACGAAGCTGTTAGGGTGTCGAGTGATGTAGGTCTGCTGCAATTCCCTGGGTATCTTGTCATAGGGCTGGGTGATTACCTGCGACAGGTCGCGGACCTTTGAGGGATTGTAGTGCCAGCCGCGGAAAGGTCTGATGTCGGCCATTACTTTCCTCCGATAGGGGTCAAGGATTCAAGGATTCGAGGGGTCGAGTCGGGCACGGGCGCTCGGACTCGCTTCACGGGTGTCAATTCGTGTCTCAGCGTACTGGTGGTGGAGACTTCCCTTCTACTTTCCCAGCAGGACCTTGCGGACTTCCTCGGCGATGCCGATGCCCGCGCGCTCCTGGCCTTCCTTGGTCTGGGCGCCGATGTGGGGCGTGCCGATGACGTTGGGCAGGGAGTAGAGCTTGAACTCCTTGAGCGGTTCGGACTCGTAGACGTCGAGCGCCGCCGCGCCGACCTGGCCGCTCTTCAACGCCTCGTACAGCGCCTCTTCGTCGACCACACCGCCCCGCGCGCAGTTGATGATGACGACACCTTTCTTCATCTGGGCGATGCTTTCTTTGTTGATGATGTGGAAGGTCTTGTCGGTCTTGGGTACGTGGAGCGAGATGTAGTCGGCGTTCTTGAGGAGTTCGGGCAAATCGCAGGCGTTGCCGACCGGGCACTCCTTGATGAGCGGATCGTAGACCTGCACCTTCATGCCCATGGCCAGCGCCCGTTTGCCGAGCTCGGTGCCGATGCGGCCGGCGCCGATGAGCCCGAGCGTCTTGCCGAAGAGTTCGGTGCCTTTGAAGGCCTTCTTCTCCCACTTGCCTTCGCGCAGGGATTGGGTCGCCTGCGGAATCGAGCGGGCCAGGGCCAGCATGTGGCCGAGCGCCAGCTCGGCGACCGTGACCGAAGTCGCGGCCGGCGTGTTCACGACCTTGATACCGCGCGCCTCGGCGGCCTTCTTGTCGACGTTGTCGAGCCCGACGCCGGCGCGGCCGACGACCTTCAGGTTCTTGCCGGCGTTGATGACGTCGGCCGTGACCTTGGTGGCGCTGCGGACGATGATGGCATCAAAGGCGGGGATGGCCTGGATCAGGTCGGCAGGCGGGAGGCCGGGTCGTTCGTCGACTTCGATACCGGCGTCCTGCAGCATCTTCACGCCGGCTTTGGCGATCGGGTCGGTGATGATTACTTTCACGAGTGACTCCTTATTCCATTGGGTTCGAAATTGCCCCTCATCGTAGCCGAACCGGCGGCAAAGTCAACCACGCTGGGTTTCCTCATTGACTTGTTGGCAGGTTTTGGTAACCATTATACGACGGTTGACTGGAGGTCCACGATGCCAGTTTACGAGTTTCAGTGTCAGGACTGCGGAAAGAAGTTCGATATTGTCGCCACCCTGGCCGAGAAAGAGGCCGGGCTGAACCCGGCGTGCCCGAAGTGCGACCGGAAGCGGGCACGACAGGTGTTCAGTCGGTTCACGCTGCTCGTCGGGTCGAAGACCGACGAGGACTTCAACGACGGGCTTGACGACATGGGCGCCGAGGAAGATGCTGCCGGGTTTCCGGGCGACGCGGGCATGGACGACCTTGATGACCTGGGATCGGGTGACTCGGGTGGCCTCGATGACTTCGACTAGAGCAGGAGGTAACGATGCACTGGTATGACTGGATGACGCTCGCGATCGTGGTGGGAGGAACGATTGTCCAGACCGTACGCGGCAGCAGGGCCGGCGGCATGGGCCTGCCGCTGTTCGAAGCCGCGGGCGTGGTTGTCGCGGCGGTTGCGGCGACCGCGTTCTCTCACGGGCTGGCCGGTGTGATTCACGTCAGCGAAAGCGTGGTGGTGCTCGTGCTGTTCCTGGCATTCTCGGTATTGGCGTTTATCGTCGCGCGCTGGCTGTTCACGCTGACCGCCCTGTCGTTCGAGTCGTTCGACGGGCTCCTCAGTTTCATCTTCGGCTTGGTGCTGGCCTGGACCGTCGCGCACATGGTCCTGAGAATCGTTATCATGTCGCAAGGCGGCAACGGCGAGGTGGCGACGCAAATGGTCAACTCGCCGGTCGCGCGCGAGGTCTACCAGTTCCGTACATGGAACGCACTGATGCGGCTGCTGTTCAAGGCCAAGCTGGGTCCGGACTTCAACCCGGACGAGGGGTAGCATGACCGTGAGTCAGAAACGAGGCTCGGCGATGGCACCGACCGGAGCACGATTCCGCCTGAAGCTAAACCGGAGGAACGATGGATTGGTATGACTGGGTGACCCTGGCAATCATGGTGACGGTGATCGTTGTTCAGACCATTCGCGGCAGCAGGGCCGCCGCCGGCCTGCCGATGTTCGAGGCCGCGGGCGGGGTCATCGCGGCCGTGGCGGCGACGGCGTTCTCACCGGGGCTCGCCGGCATGATTCACGTCAGCGAGTACACTGTTACGTTCGTGTTGTTCATTGCATTCCTGGCGGTGGCGTTCCTGGTCGCGCACTGGTTGTTCGCCATGACGGGTCTCTCGTTCCAGTCGCTCGACGGGGTCTTGAGTTTGTTCTTCGGGCTGGTGCTGGCGTGGGCCGTTGCGCACATGTTCCTGAGGATCATGATTAGCTCGGCAGAGGGCGAGTCGGCCCAGGCCATCGCCAACTCGCCGGTCGCGGGTGAGGTCTTTCGGTTCCGGAATTGGAACGCGTTGCTGCGCCTGTTGTTCAAGGCCAAGGCCTCGGATATCGACCCCGATCTTGGGTGAGGGTGGTTGATTGACGATCACCAAGACAATGGCAAAGGAGAAAGGGGAAATGGCGAAGTGCGGACTTGGGATTTCCCACTTTCCCCTTGTCTTGGCCACTTTCCCAGATGCTTGAGGTTTACACCGGCGAGGGCAAGGGCAAGACGACTGCGGCCCTTGGACTGACGCTGCGGGCCACCGGCCACGGCTGGAAGGCGCTGATCATCCAGTTCATGAAGGGCAGTCCGGACTACGGCGAAATCACTGCCGCCAAGGGGGTCAAAGGTCTGACCGTGATGCAGACCGGCCTGCCGACGTTTGTCGAGAAGGGCAACCCGAGCGCAGAGGATCTGGCTGAGGCCGCGCGCGGGCTGAAACTCGCCCGCGAGGCGCTGGGGTCGGGCTGCTACCGGCTCATTGTGCTCGATGAGATAAACGTGGCGGTGGACTATGGCCTGGTGAAACTCGACGACGCGCTGGCGTTGATTGACGCCTGCCCGGACGACGTCGAACTGGTGTTCACCGGGCGGGGGGCGAAGCCGGCGGTTCTTGATCGCGCCGACCTGGTCAGCGAAATCAAAGAAGTGAAGCACCCTTATCAGAAGGGATTCGTCAATCGCGTCGGGATTGACTACTAGCGAGTTGCTCCGGGAGTTCCGGAGCGGCTCCAAGCGGGCGTGCGCCCGGCTGATGAGCGTTGTCGAAGACGAGCCTGATGCCGCCGCGGCTATCCTCGACGAGCTATACCCGCGGATGGGCAGGTCGTTCCGCATCGGCATCACCGGCCCACCCGGTGCGGGCAAGAGCACTCTGGTTGAGAAGCTGGGGCGTGAGTGCCGGAACCGCGGCCGGACCGTGGGTATTGTCGCCGTAGACCCGACCTCGCCATTCTCGGGAGGAGCGCTGCTTGGCGACCGGGTGCGGATGCCGTCGCTCTTCACCGACCCCGGCGTATTCATCCGCTCGATGGCAACGCGCGGCGGGGTCGGCGGTCTGGCGGCGCGTACGAAAGAAGTATGCGACGTGCTGGACGCGTTCGGCCGGGACTGCATCATCATCGAGACGGTGGGAGTGGGACAGGTCGAACTCGACATCGCCGGCGCCGCCCATTCGACCGTCGTCGTGCTGGTGCCCGAGTCGGGCGACGCCATCCAGGCGATGAAGGCCGGGTTGATGGAAATCGGCGACCTCTTCTGCGTGAATAAGTCGGACCGGGAGGGCGCGGACCGGATGGTGATGGAAGTCGAGACGATGGTCGAGATGAAGGCGAAGACCGATGGTTGGGTGCCGCCGGTGGTGAAGACCGTGGCGACGACCGGACTGGGTATCCCGGGCCTGCTGGACCAGCTCGATGCGCACCGGAAGCACCTTGAAGGTTCCGGCGCGCTGACCGAGAGGAAACGCGAGAGCATCAGGTCCGAGATAGTCGAACTGACAGAGGAATGGCTGCGGCGCGACGTGTGGTGCCGGCCGGACGTGACCGAACGACTCGCTGGCCTTGTTCAGCAGGTGCTCGACGGCGGCACGACACCGTACCGGGCGGCCGAGGCGATACTCAAGGATGTCTTAGCTTCCGAGAACCAGAATTGAACCACCAACTGGCGAAGTACAAAGGACAAAGCAAGAGGAAAGTATGAAGGCCCAACCCGACTCGGTTTTTCCACTTTGTCTTTTCCTTGTTGCTTTGTCCTTCGTCCTTACAACTTCGTCCTTTGGGTCGTGTCGTTGTGCCTTGGTGGTAAATCCCCATGTCGGTTCCTGGATTGCTGTGAGTTGAGAGGAGGCTGCGATGGCTGATGATCTGAAGAAGATTGCCGACGAACGGCAGAAGTGGCAGCAGGGTATCCAGCAGGCTGAGCCGGGGCAGTTCCAGACACTTTCCGGGGTGCCGCTCGACATCCTCTACACGCCCGCCGACGTTGCCGAATTTGAGTACCTGAAGGACCTGGGGTTCCCGGGTCAGTACCCTTTCGCCCGCGGTGTACGCAACAACATGTACCGGGGCAGGCAGTGGACGATGCGCGAGTTCTCGGGCTTCGGTACCGCCAAGGATACCAACGGCCGGTACAAGTTCCTGCTCGCGCACGGCGAGGTCGGCCTCTCGGTCGCGTTCGACTTCCCAACCCTGTACGGCCGCGATTCCGACGACACGCTGGCTCAGGGCGAAGTCGGCAAGTGCGGCGTGGCCATCGCGTCGCTGGCCGACATGGAGACGTTGTTCGACGGCATCCCGCTGTCGGACGTCTCGACTTCGATGACCATTAACGGCCCGGCTGCGGTGGTATGGGCATTCTACCTTGCCGCGGCGGAGAAGCAGGGCGTGCCGAGCGAGAAGCTGCGCGGCACCATCCAGAACGACATCCTGAAGGAATACATCGCCCAGAAATCATGGCTGTTCCCGCCCGAGCCTTCGATGCGGGTCATCACCGACATCATGGGCTATGCGGCCAAGCACGTGCCAAAGTGGAACACGATCTCCATATCCGGCTACCACATCCGTGAGGCCGGCTCGACTGCGGCGCAGGAGCTCGCGTTCACCCTGAAGGACGGGCTGACCTATGTCGAAGCCGGGGTCAAGGCCGGGCTCGACGTGGACACGTTCGCGCCGAGGCTCTCCTACTTCTTCAACTCGCACCTAGACTTCTTCGAGGAGATTGCCAAGTTCCGGGCCGCGCGGCGCATCTGGGCGCGGGAGATGAAGGAGACGTTCAAGGCCAAGAAGCCGGAGTCGTGGTTGCTTCGGTTCCACACCCAGACTGCTGGTTGCTCGCTGACTGCCCAGCAACCTGAGAACAACATCGTGCGGACCGCGTTCCAGGCCCTGGCTGCGGTGCTGGGCGGAACCCAGAGCCTGCACACGAACTCGATGGACGAAACCTGGGCACTCCCAACCGAGAAGGCGGTGCTGATTGCCCTGCGTACTCAGCAGTTGATTGCCGAGGAGACCGGCGTCATCAATACTATCGACCCGCTGGGCGGCTCCTACTTCGTCGAGGCGCTGACCAACGAACTAGAGAAGCAGGCCTACGACTACTTCCGGAAGATCGATGCCTTGGGCGGAATGGTCAGGGCCATCGAACACGGGTTTCCGCAGCGGGAGATTGCCGACGCGGCCTACCGGTATCAAAAGCAAGTCGAGGACGGACGGCGGACAGTCGTGGGCGTGAACAAGTACACGCTGGAGGGCGAGAAGCTCGAAATCCCGTTGCTCAGAATCGACCCCACGGTCGAGCAGGAGCAGCACCAACGTCTGGCGGATCTACGGAAGAAGCGCGACAACGAGAATGTGAAGAAGTGTCTGGCCGACCTGAAGGCTGCGTGTGCAGGCAAGGACAACGTCATGTATCCTATTCTTGAGGCGGTGCGCGCCTATGCGACGCTCGGGGAAATCTGCGGAACGATGAAAGAAGTCTTCGGCTCCTACGAAGAACCACCGATGTTCTAGACGAGGAAAGTACGAAGGACAAAGTGGTAAGGACTAAGCAAGGTCCTGAAGAAAGTACAAAGGATAAAGTCCGGAGGACAAACCCAACCGGAAAGGTATGCGAGTTGGACGAGCGGACCGCACGCTTCGGTGAAGACATCATCAGGTTCGCCCGGGGGCTTACGCGGGACCCGGTAAATACCCCTCTGATCAGTCAGGTCGTGCGGTCCGGTACCAGCGTCGGCGCGAACTACATGGAGGCCGGGGCCGCGCAGTCGGGCAAGGACTTCGACCACAAGGTGGGGATCTGTAAGAAAGAAGCGCGCGAGACAATGCACTGGCTGCGAATGCTCGTGGCCGCTGACAGCTCATCGCGTACTGAGTGCCGTGCCCTCTGGCGCGAGGCGCACGAACTGACGATGATATTCTCAGCCATCCTCAAGAAGCGGAGAGGCTGACTTTGTCCTTACTACTTGCTTTGTCCTTAGTCCTTACGACTTTGGACTTCTCAGACAGGGAGGAATTATGGCTAAGAAGTTGAGAGTATTGGTGGCAAAACCGGGACTCGATGGTCACGACCGCGGGGCAAAGGTTGTTGCCCGCGCCCTGCGTGATGCCGGGTTCGAGGTTATCTACACAGGATTGCACCAGACCCCGGAGATGATTGCCGAGGCGGCGTTGCAGGAGGACGTCGACGTTGTCGGCCTGTCGGTGCTGTCCGGCGCTCACATGACGCTCTTCCCGGAAACGATGCGCCTGCTCAAAGAGAAGGGCGCGGCCGACATCCTCGTGTTCGGCGGCGGGATTATCCCGAAGGAGGACATGGAGGAGCTGTCCAAACAGGGCTGCGGCCGGCTCTTCGGGCCGGGCACGCCGACCACCGACATCGTCACCTACCTGAAAGAGAAGTTCCCCGACCGCGTTTAGACATGCGCGGTCGTCCCGCGCTCTGAGTACGAAGTCCAGGGTTTGGACCGCATCCGCGAAACCCTCCGCCGCTTCTTCTGCTGGGCGGGCACGACCGACTGCCTGTTCAGCGGTCGTGAGTGTTAGGGGAGCCGAATCCGGGTCCGTCCGCGGCTTACGGTAATCAGCGCCCCTTGATTCAGGTCTTTCTCGTACCGCTCCAACACCAGCAGGCATATCTCAGCCTGCCGTGAGGCCGCAACGTCCACGAGGCGGATGATCCCACAATGCTGGATCCCGCGTACCACGGCCAGCTCGCCGAAGTCCTTGTCCAGAGTCACCAGAACTCGTCGTTCAGTGCAGGCTTGATTGATGACTTCCTCGTCCCCAGGGTCTTCGGACAGCTCACCAATCCACTCGACGTCGTGTCCCTCGGACTTCAGTCTGGCCCTCGCACCGCCCCAGACGCAGGCGTCGAGGAGGATTCTCACGCCGTGGTTTCGGTCAGCATCGGCTCAACGCGCTCGTGCTCGACCAACCGGTGCGCGTAGGCAATACAGGCAAGCACGTCTTCGCGGACGAGCCACGGGTAGCCGCTCAGGATGGTCTCAACCGTGTCGCCTGCAGCCATCATTCCGAGCACGTGTTCAACAGCCAGACGTCGGCCACGGATGATGGGCTTGCCGCCGAATATCTTGGGGTTCACGGTAATGCGACTCAGCAACTCGTTTTCACTCATGGTTTCTCCTAATCATGTCTTCTTGATTATCCGGCAGGACCGGAAGCAGTCAAGTGCGTTCGGCGCACAGCCGTAGGGGGCTCGACCCGCCGAGGCAGAGGCGGCAGTCCTGCTGGCTGCGGAGCTTCGCGCGGATAATGGACCGCCTGCGTCACCCTCATCCCTCCTTCCCCCTCAAGGGGGAGGGAGTAGAAGAGAGGGGGCAGAGTGTTGCATTGCCTATGCGGAGGTCAGTGGCCAGATAAGTGGAGAGACGGTGAACGGTCCTTAGCCGCATCGCGTCGCAGGAACGGTACATGGAGGACATCCGCAACTCGTTCCCCATGTCCGTGCGGGCGTGCCGCGCCTTGAGCACGAAATCCAGGGCGTCGACCGCATCCGCGAGACCTTCCGTTACCTGTTCGCCTGGCCGCGCGCTTCGGTCACTCGGCGCCGCGGCCTGACCGACATTCCCGGTCCGGTTCCGGCCCAACACGAGCCTCGGCCTGAGTCCGCTCCTCGTCCGCCGACTCCCGTCATAGCCCCTCCCTACCACTGCACAACGCAAGCCCAGCTTCCTTCCGGCGTGAACGCGCCGCGCGCAGGCGCTGAGGCCGGCGCAGAGGATGGCATTCCACGATTCAACTACCGGTTCAATCTGTAGCTCATGTGCCGGTTCAACTCAGAGCTGAGCCGGCGACTCAGCCAGCGGGTCACCCGACTAATCGGTTCCCGGCTCACCGGTCAGTTTGCTCGTCGATTCAACCTGCGGCTGAACCTTCGGCTGAACTGGCTATTGAATCGTGCAGTCATCCCACAGTTCAACTGCTGGTTGAACCGGAGAATCAGTTGTCGGTTCAACTGCCGGTCCATCAGGAGATTCGACGTCCGGTTCAACCGGGGATACGCCTTGGGGTTCAATCGGGGGGTCAATGGGGGAGTGACCCCGGGGATGCAAGGCTGATGGCCTGGTGGAGCCCGACCATGAGCACGTAAGCATGTATATTGTCAGTGTCTTATGCAATCAGAGCTGCTTGTTTTACCGGATGGTGCGACTGGCATAGACTGAACCGAAGCGCGGGCCAGCCAAAGCGCTGTTCGGAGGCGCTATGGAGCGCCGCCTTCCAGCGGAGCCTGAGCCCGCCTCGGGGCGAGGACCGCAAGCTGGAGAGCGATCGGGACTGCAATGAGGGGAGCGATTCCGGCCGCAACGGTCTGAACTGCGGGAAAGTACCTCTCGGAGCGACGATGGGGAAGGCGTGAAGGACAACATGGAGAACAACTTGCGGAACCACGGAGGGGATGAAGGAGCGGAGTTTTCGACACAGAATAAGCAGTTGTGAAGGAAGGAGTTAGAGCCCGCGAGGCCGCGATGGAGCTGAATCCCATGTCTAAACTTCCGGCAGGGATTACAGCTCATTCCTACTTCCCGAGGAAGCCGGGACGAGGATGGAACGTCAAGACGAATTGGGGTAAGTGCAGCGGGTGCCGGTCCGCTTTGGCAGGGATAGCTTGAGGTTGCCGCTAGCGGGCGGTGATGACGAGCTTGCGGGTGAGGGATTGCGTTCCGGCTTCGAGCGTGGCCATGTAGATGCCCGGCGGGAGGTCGCGCAGGTCGAGACGCATGCTGCCGGATAGGTCGAGGGCAAAGGCGTGCACAGTCCTGCCAAGTACATCGCGCATCGTTAGCTTGCCGTGGGTTCCGGCCGCGATGTCGTATTGGACCGTCACGAACCTGCCGGTCATCGGGTTCGGCGCGAACGAGAATTCCGGTTGCTTTGCGACGCTGCCTTTGGGCTCGCACGTCCCCGGAACGTAGGTGCGGCTGAACCAG
>CAZSUX010000079.1:0-10800 GCA_964610135.1 uncultured bacterium
TTCGACAACATCCAGAACTTCAACTACACGTACTGCGTGGCCGACAAGTACGGCACCAACCGCGGCGGCCACGTCGTGACCATCGTCGGCTACAACGACACCATGACCACGAACGACGGCACCGGCGCCTTCAAGCTGGTCAACTCGTGGGGTACGGACTGGGGCCTGTCCGGGTACTGGTGGATGTCCTACGTCGCGGCCACGAACGCGGAGCTCTCGGCCCAGGTCGGCCTCTACCAGGACGACCGCATCGCCTACGCGCCGACCATGCTCGGGCGCGTACGCCTCACGCACGCTGCCCGGGACAAGATCGGCATCCGCCTCGGTGTTGGTACTGCCTCCTCCCAGCTCTGGACTAAGAACTTCCGGACGTGGCGCTACCCGAGAACCGACCGCGCGTTCCCCGGCAACAACATCGTCTTCGACATGACCGAAGGCGAACCGCTCATCACCAGCGGCCAGACCGATTCGATCTTTGTGCGGGTGATTGACGACAGCTCGGACGCCAAAACCGGCACCATCAACTACTTCGCGGCCCAGCACCTGACGTGGAACGCGACCGGCGTCTCCTCGGACACGCCGGTCAGCATCCCGGACTACAACACCGCGGTCTTCGCCCGGGCCAAAATCCCGAAGCTGCATGACGTCGGCGCCTACCTGCTTACCGCCCCCACCGGCACCGTGGATTCCGGTACTTCGGTCAGCCCACAGGCCAGGGTGAAGAACTACGGCACTACCGCGGCAACCTTCCCGGTTGTCTTCCGCATCGGTACGTACGCGGACACCCAGAACGTAACCGGCCTGGCTGCCGGTGATTCGGCCCTGGTGAACTTCGCTTCCTGGACCGCGACCGTACGCGGCGCGAACGCTACCCGCTGCTCCACTGACCTCAGCGACGACTGGTGTCCGGCCAACGACAAGAAGACCGGCTCGGTGGTTGTGCGGGTACGGGACGTCACCTGCACGCAGCTCCTCGCGCCCCCGGACACGGTCGACTCAGGCGCGACGATAACGCCGCGGGCCGTAGTCCGGAACGTCGGCACCGCGAGTGAGTCCTTCAATACGCGCCTCGCCATCGGCTCCGACTACGCAGACACGGTGTCTCTTACCCTCGCGGCCGGAAGGAGCGACACGCTTGACTTCGCGGGTTGGACCGCGCTCGCACTCGGCACCTTCCCCGTGGCCTGCTCCACGATGCTGGCAACCGACATGAATCCGGCGAACAACATGCTGCAGGACTCGGTCACAATCGGGGTATACAACGGCATCGCCGAGCAGTCGGGCCTGCCCCGAGTCCTCACGCTTGAACGGCCCCTGCCTGACCCGATGCGCGGCCAAGCCACAATCCGGTTCAGCATCCCGCACCGCACCAAAGCAAGCGTCACCATCCGCTCCGCCACCGGCGCATTGGTGCGAGTCCTCTCTGGCCCCCGGTCCCTGGCCCCCAGCACCTACTCCCTCACCTGGAACGGCTGCGACAACACGGGCCGCCGCGTGGCGCCTGGCATCTACTTCTGGCGCCTCGAAAGCGACGACGCCACCCTCACGCGTAAGGCCATCAAGATAAACTAGGCCCGCGCCTATCCTAGGGAAATGAAACGACCAGCTCACGCCACGGACTGGCAACCAGCCGAGATCCGCATCGTCGAGAACGCCGCCAAACGCCTGCTTGCGGGCCGCTACGTCAGATTGAGCGAGGCCACTGAAGATTGCCTCGCAAGGCTGCGCGGCTGGTACGCCACGCTGCCAAGAGCACCGAAATCCGGCCGCGAGTACCCAAGGACCATTTCCGCGGTCCGCAATAAGCTCTATGGGGCCGCGGTGCTGCGCGGGTACAGAGCGTCTCGGGTACTGTGGGCACCTCCCGAGCGTCGCTTGGCCTACAAGTGGGCAAAGAAGTTCCTCCGGCATAAGAAAGACCGGCCCCCACTTGGGCGGCTCGATGCGGGCCGGGGTCTACTGGTCGAATTGTTCGCAGCCGGATACGACCGAACGCTGGACGCGTGCACGATGGAACTTGACAAGTGCCAAAGGGACATTGCCCAGGGAATACCTCGGCGCTGCGGGCACGGACACCGAGCAGTCTCGCTGCCGGCATCAGTGATCGGTCGGACCGCTGCGACAACACGGGCCGCCACCTTGCGCAAGGCATCCACTTCTGGCGCCTTGAGGGTAAAACCACCGCCCTCACGCGCAAGGCCATCAAGATAGACTAGGACAGCCCGAGCATACAGGGGCGGGACGCTCATCGTCCCGCCCCTTCTGTCAGGCAGCCAGCATGCGAAACGGTAGGTACTCCGGGACTTCCCCAGAAGCCGAAATCGAGCCACCAAGACACGAAGACACAAAGATGATCCGGACAGAGAATGTCCCTTTATGCTTGGCGTCTTGGCGGTTTAATATCGGATTCGGGGACTTCTGCTGGCCTTGACGTCCATGCACAGTCTGATAGAATCCACTAGTGACGATGTCCGTGGGCACGGGCCGCCATCGGCTGCCTGCCGTTTCCGCTATCCTTGGATCCTGGCTCTCGCTTTGGAACACTGACCGCCATCATTTCCCCTGCCGGGAGGTACTCAATTAGACTCAAAGTCTATCCCCGCTACTTTGTCCTGCTTGCCGCTGTGCTGCTGGTTCAGCTCGTGGCTCAGGCTGAACCGCTCCACCCCTGCGGGCTGATCCACGAGGACCCGCGTACGATTCCGTGGATGGTCCAAGACAGACTCGTGCCGGGCGCTCCTCGCCGCCTGGGCGTTTCGGTCGACCTGTCCGACCAGATGCCGCCGGTCGGAGACCAGAAATCCCAGGGCTCGTGTGCTGCGTGGGCGATCGGCTACTACCAGAAGACGCACTACGAGTGGCTGGAGCATGACTGGGACCTGGATGAGAGTACCCACCAGTTCAGTCCGGCGTTCATCTACAATCAGATCAATGGCGGCGCCGACTTGGGTTCAGGCTACTCGGACGCCTTTGCCCTCATCACCGACCAAGGCTGCGCGACCATGGCCGACTGCCCCTACGACACAATCGACTGCACAACGTGGCCGTCCGAATCGGCCTATGCCCGAGCCATACCGTTCCGCGGCGGCGCGCCCCACTGGTTCTGGATGCAGGACACCACCGGCATCAACAAGGCCCGGCAGCGCCTCGACTCCGGCTACACGACGGTCATCGGAATCAATGTCTACTCCAACTTCGACAACATCGGTAGTTTCGACTACACCTACTGCGTGGCCGACACCTACGGCGAGAACCGCGGCGGCCACGCCGTGACCATCATCGGCTACAACGACACCATGACCACGAACGACGGGACCGGTGCCTTCAAGATGATCAACTCGTGGGGCACGGAATGGGGCCAGTCCGGCTACTGGTGGATGTCCTACGTCGCGGCGACGAACGAGGCGCTCAGTGCGCAGGCCGGCTTCTACCTCGACGACCTCGCCGGCTACTCGCCGACGATGCTCGGTCGCGTGAAAATCACGCACGCAGCCCGGGACAAAATCGGGATCCGCCTCGGGGTGGGCCGTCCTTCCTCCCCCAACTGGACGAAGGACTTCCGCACCTGGCGCGAGCCGAAAACCGACCAGGCGTTCCCCGGCCACAACATCGTTTTCGACATGACCGAGGGCGAGCCCTACATCACAAACGAGACGACCGATACGGTCTTTGTGCGGGTGATTGACGACAGCTCGGACTCGAAGACCGGCACCATCAACTACTTCGCGGCGACGCATCTGGCGTGGAACTCAACCGGCGTGTCGAGCGACACGCCGGTCAGCATCCCGGACTACAACACCGCCGTCTATGCCCGGGCCAGAATCCCGCAACCGCAGGACGTCGGCGTTACCCAAATCACCGCGCCGACCGGCACCGTCGACTCCGGAACGACAATTACACCGAGAGCGCGGGTCAAGAACTACGGCTCGTCGAATGCCTCTTTCCCGGTCACGTTCCGAATCGGCTCCTTCTACTCCGACTCCCAGAACGTCACAAACCTCGCGCCAAGCGATTCGGTGCTGGTCTCCTTCACCAACTGGACCGCGCTCCAGCGCGGTACCCACGCCACACGCTGCACTACCGCCCTGGCGGACGACCAGAACCACGACAACGACGCGCTCTCCGGCTCAGTGACTGTCCGCGTCACCAATGTCGGCGTGACCGCGATTGTCGCGCCGACCGACACGGTCGACTCCGGCACCGTCGTCACCCCGCAGGCCCGGGTCAGGAACTACGGCACGTCCACCGTCTCGTTCCCGGTGAAGCTGAATATCGATACAGGCTACACCAGTACCCAGACCGTCATCAACCTTGCGACCGACGACTCGGTCCTGGTCAGTTTCGCCGGCTGGACCGCGGCTCCGCGCGGCCTGCAGGCCGTGCGCTGTTCGACCGGCCTCGCGGGCGACCAGAATCACGGCAACGATACGCTATCCGGCTCGGTCATGGTGCGGGTGAAAGACATCAGCGTCGTCAACATCAACAGGCCGGCAGGCAGCTACGGGCAGGGGGAAACAGTGACCCCGGCCGCGACCATCCGCAATAACGGCAACGTCCCGGCCGGCTTCGAAGTCTGGATGCTGTTCACCGACCCGACCGACTCCCTGTACTACTCCGATAGCGTCAACGTCACAAACCTCGACACCGCCAACAGCCTGGTCGTCGACGCCTTCCGTCCCTGTACGCTCCAGTTGCTCGGCGACTGGACGGCCAGATGCAGCACCGCTCTTGCCGGTGACCTGCGCCTCGACAACAACGTCATGACCGGCGGATTCAAGATCCGTTTGCCGTGGGTCGAGAGGGAACCCGTGCCTGAGCCGCCTTCGTACCAGCCGGTCAAGGACGGTGCCTGGCTCGCCTACGACGCCGGCAGCGGACTCATCTACGCCGGCAAGGGCAACAGGTCGAGCGGTTTCTACTCATACAACATGGCCGCAAACGAATGGACTTCGCTCTGCAGCATACCGCTCGGCCTGGAAGCCAAGCCGCCGCGCCAGGGCGCGTGTGGCGTCGGCGACGGCTCGGGGTACATCTACATGGCCAAGGGCAACAACACGCTCGGTTTCTGGCGCTACGACATCGCCACCGACTCCTGGCTGCAGCTCGCCGACGTGCCGGCCGGCTCGGACCGGAGGGTCAAAGCCGGGAGCGGCGTTGTGTATGTCCAAATCGATGACAGCGGCTTCGTTTACCTGCTAAAGGGACCGACCTGCGAGTTCTACCGGTTCAACGTAGCGACAGGAACCTGGGAAACGATGCCGCTCGCCCCGGCCGGCTCACGCTCGAAGTGGTACGACGGATCGTTCCTGACCTTCGACGGCGACCATACCATCTACGCCCACAAGGCGAAATATCACGAGCTCTGGACCTATGATGTCCTGACCGCCGCATGGAGCAGCACGCAACGCAACGGCATGCCGCTTATCGGCAGGGACGCCCGCAGCCGGCAGGTGAGAGGCGGCGGGACCGGCGCCTGGTTTGAAGGCGGTATCTACGCACTTAAGGGCGGCAGCACCGGCGAGTTCTGGCGCTACGACGCGACCACCGACACCTGGACCGAATTCAACCAACTGCCGCCGATAGGCAGTTCCGGCAACCGCACGGTCTCCACCGGGGGTTGCATGGTAAGCGTCAACGGTACGCTCTTCGCGCTCAAAGGCAACCAGACCAACGAGCTGTGGCGCTACACTCTCGCGTCCTTGAGTGCACAGCAGACCTCACGCGAAGGCGTCACGGCCGAACGATTGGCGATTGGCGATTGGCGATTGGCGATTAGCCCGAATCCGCTGGCCTCCGGCTTTGCGACAGTGCGGTGCAATCTGCCAAAGGACGGGTCCGCGACGCTTGAGGTCTTCAACGTTTCCGGCCGCCTCGTCCAATTGCCAATCGCCATTCGCAATTCGTCATTCCGCCTTGACCTTCGGTCGATGCCGGCAGGCGTCTACCTGGTCAGGGCTGCCACCGCGGGCTTCAGCACAACGCGGAAGCTGGTGGTCGAGCACTAGACCGTACCATCCGGCTAGCAGGGGCGGGACGCTCATCGTCCCGCCCCTTCTGTTGGTGCACCCAGCACGGGCGCTGACTTGGCCCCACTCCTTAGAGGAGCGGGTCGATGAGAGTATTGGGGTCTATCGCGGGAAGGTCGGCGTCTGCGGGCTTTACCCGGGACGGGTCGATGATGTCCGCTGACTCCGCAATCACTGTACGTCATTATCAGTTCGATCTGCCGAAGCGTAACCTTCCCGGTCCTGGGTGCGGCTGAAGCCGATTGAGGCTCTACGGCTTTCTCGAGGGCTCGCCGCCGCTTCTGGATTCCCTCCCGCGCGTCGGTGAGCACCCATTCCCGTGGGAGCATTTCCGGTGAGGCCTGGACCTCCACCACGCGAGTCAGCCGGTGCATCTCCCGGCCTATTTCCTTGACCTCTTTGCCGGCCTGTACCATGACTCTAACCCGGGTCAGCGTGAAATCGCTCTGGAAGAGCCAACAGACCTGGCTGGCAAGACGCGGGTGCCTGACCCAGATTGCCTCTTCCACGCCGGAGCCATCGCGGGCGGGCGTGTCAAATGGGCGGGCGGAATTGGGTGGCTATCCCTGCACCGGGACTTTGGAATATCCGGCAGAGGCTATGCAGCCCAGCGCGGGGCGATGAGTTCGGCCTGCTCCAGCACGGTCTTGGTCGCCTTCTCCTGCTTGTCCGGCGGGTAGCCGTGGTTGCGGAGCACGCGCTTGACCAGCACGCGCAACTTCGCCCTCACGCTCTCTTTCATCGTCCAGTCTATTGAGACGTTCTTCCGAATCTTGTCCGCGACCTCGCGCGCAATTGTCCGCAGTGTCTCATCGCCGAGTATCGCGACGGCGCTGTCGTTGGTTTCCAGCGCGTCATAGAACGCCAGCTCCTCGGCCGACAGCTTGAGCTTGTCTCCGCGCTCGACTGACTTCCGCATCTCCTCCGCCAGCTTGATGAGTCGTTCGATGACCTGCAGCGTCTCGATGGTCCGGTTGTGGTACTCGGTTATGGCCCGCTCCAGCATCTCGGCAAACGACCGCGACTGCACGAGGAACGTCCGCGAACGCGTCTTGATCTCATCGTTCAGGAGCTTGCGCAGCAGTTCCACCGCAAGGTTCTTCTGCTTCATGCCGCGCACCTCGGCCAGGAACTCATCGGACAGGATCGAGATGTCCGGTTTCTTCAGCCCGGCCTCGGCGAAGATGTCTACCGGCTTGTCTGCCGATATCGCCCGCGAGACTATCTGCTTGATGGCAAGGTCCAGTTCCTCTTCGGTCAGCCTGCGGCCCGGCGACTTGCGGCCAAGCGCGGCCCGCACCGCCTGGAAGAACCCGACGTCGTCGCGGATGCGCTTCGTCTCCTCGTGCGGCACGGACAGGGCGAACGCGACCGACAGTTCCTTCACCACCTGCATGTAGCGCTTCTGCCCGTCTTCATGCGCGAGGATGTGCTCCTGCGCCTTGGGCAGCAAGGCTATCCGCTGCGCCGGCTTCCCGGTCCAATCCGACCAGTCGAACCCAGAGAAGATGTCGCAGCAGACCTCGTACTTCTCGAGCATCTTGGCGACCGCGTCTTCCTGGCTGAACGTCGGCTTGCCCTTGCCGCCGCTCTCGGTGTATGCGGCCAGCGCCTTCTTCAGCGAGTCCGCGATGCCGATGTAATCGACCACCAGCCCGCCCGGCTTGTCGCGGAACACGCGGTTCACCCGCGCAATTGCCTGCATCAGCCCGTGCCCGCGCATCGGCTTGTCCAGGTACATCGTATGCAGGCACGGCGCGTCGAACCCGGTCAGCCACATATCGCGCACGATGACAATCTGGAACGGGTCCTTCGGGTCCTTGAACCTGTCCGCGAGCTTCCGCCGCTTCTCCTTGTTGCGGATATGCGGCTGCCATTCTGCCGGGTCGGTCGCGGAACCGGTCATCACAACCTTCACCCGGCCCGTTTCCTCATCTCCACCCCAGCCCGGCCTCAGCCTCACAATCTCGTCGTGCAGGTCTACGCATATCCTGCGGCTCATGCACACGACCATTGCCTTGCCGTCCATCACATCCAGCCGTTGCTCCCAGTGCTCGACTAAGTCCTTTGCGACCTCGGCAATCCTCTTCTTCGCGCCGACGACCTTCTCCAGCCGCGCCCAGCGCGACTTCAGCCTCTCCTTGTGTGCGACTTCCTCTTCCTCGGTCGCCTCCTCAAACTCGGCGTCCACCTTCGGCTTCTCGGCCTCGGGCAGGTCGATCTTCGCCAGCCGGCTCTCGTAGTAAATCGGCACGGTCGCCTTGTCCTCGACCGCGCGCTGGATGTCATAGACGCTGATGTCGTTCCCAAACACCGCCCGCGTGTCCCGGTCCGCGGAAGAGATGGGCGTGGCCGTGAACCCGATGAACGACGCGCCCGGCAACGTGTCGCGCATGTCCCGCGCAAAACCCTTGATGAAGCTGTACTGGCTCCGGTGCGCCTCATCCGCTATCACAACGATATTACGCCGTTGTGATAGTGGACCCTCACCCATGCTGCGCGCCCACACCCCTTCGCCCCACTCCCACGGGGCGAGGGGGTGAGGTGAGGGTCCAGAAAGGAATTTCTGGATGGTCGTGAATACCACGCCGCCCGAGGCAACATCCAGCAGCTTGCGCAGATGGTCCCGGCTCTCGGCCTGCACCGGCTGCTGCCGCAGCAGTTCCGCGCACCCGCAGAACGTGCCGAATAGTTGGTCATCGAGGTCGTTCCGGTCAGTGATGACCACGAGCGTCGGGTTCTCCATCGCCGGGTGCTCCACAATCCGGCCGGCAAAGAACGCCATGGTCAGGCTCTTGCCCGAGCCCTGCGTGTGCCAAACCACGCCGGCGCGACGGTCGCCCTTGGGCTGGGAAGCCCGAACAGTCGCATCGACCGCGGCCTGCACCGCGTGGAACTGGTGATACCCGGCCATCTTCTTGGTGAGCTTGCCCGACCCGTCATCATCGAACACGACGAACCAACGGATGAGGTCAAGGAACCTGCGCCGGTCGAATGCTCCGCGCAACAGCACTTCCAGTTGCGGCCTTGAAGCAGGTTCGACCTCCTGGCCTTCAATCGTCCGCCACGGCAGGAACCACTCCTTGCCCGCGGTCAGGGTGCCCATCCGCGCCTCAAGCCCGTCGGAAATCACCAAGGCGTCGTTGTATGTGTAGAGCGAGGGAATCTCGGCCTTGTAGGTCTGGTACTGCCGATATGCGGACCAGATGTCCGCGTTCTCGTCGGCCGGGTTCTTAAGCTCGATGCCGGCCAAAGGCAGCCCGTTCACGAACAGCACGATGTCGGGCCTGCGATTGTGCCCGCTCTCGGTAACCGTGAACTGGTTCACCGCCAGCCAGTCATTGTTGTCGAGGTCGTCGAAATCAACCAGCCGCACCGGATGCCCGCGCAGATTGCCGTCCGATGCCCGGTACTCGCTCGTGATGCCGTCGACCAGCCAGCGATGGAACTGCTGATTGTTCACCACCACCAGCGGCGCATCCGGCCTGAGCACCCGCCGCTCCGCGTCGGCCAAAGTGTCTTCGGGCAGGCCCGGATTCAGCCGGTGCAGCGCGGTCCTGAACCGCTCCAACAGCACGACATCGCTGTAGCTTTCCCTCTCCCTCTGGGAGAAGGGCAGGGTGAGGGTATCGCCGTCAGGCGATATATCCGGCCCGTGCTTCACCGCCCAGTCCAGCTCGGCTAGCCAGTCCAGGGCGGCGTCTTCGACGACGGATTCGGAGAAACGGCCTATCGCCATTTACACCCCATTAACACTTCGGAAAGGACAAAGTCGTAGGGACGAAGGACAAACCAACGCGGAAAGGAGAAAGTACGAAGTGGAAAGTCCGAAGTCCGACTTCGTCATTTCCACTTTCCTCTTTGCTTTGTCCTTTGCACTTTCTACTTTCCTTTTGCCTTGTTACCCAATTCATTACCCAATTCGCGCGACATTACCTAATCTCAGCGATGGCGCCTCTGCGGCTTTATCACGCCTCAGTGTCTCCGGCCACACCAAGAGCAAGGGCCAGCGGAATCGCCCAGATGCGCGGCGACATCGGCTCGATGACCTCGCCCGTGTGGATGAGAAGTCCGTGCGCGGCGGCATCAGGGTACTCATCAAGAAAAGCGTTGAGCCCGTCCGTGTCATCCAGCCGCGGACGTTTGGTCGCTTTGACCTCGACGGGGGTCAATCTGCCTTCGCTCTCAATGACGAAATCCACTTCCTTGCCGGTGGTAGTTCGCCAGTACAGCACTTCCGGGGCAGGGGTCAGGGTCTCTCGCCAGGCCAGCAGGTCGCTGAGTACGACGTTCTCCAGGATGAAGCCCGCCATGTCGCTGGCGGCAATCTGCCCGGACGCGTGCAGACCGGCAAGGAAACAGGCCAGACCCGTATCGCTCAGGAAAAGCCGCGGCGCTTTGATCAGGCGCTTCGTGCGGTTCACGGCGTAGGCCGGCAACCGCTGAAGCAGATACGAAGCCTCAAGCAGGTCCAGGTAGCGGTGGGCGGTGGGCTGCGCAAGTCCGGCGTCGCGCGCCATGTCGCTCTGGTTCATCAGGCGCCCCGTGCGCAACGCGGTGATGCGCAAAAGGCGGCGGAAGTCGGCCAGGCGCTCGATGGTCGAGAGCATCTGCAGGTCCCTCTCCAGATACGTCTTCACGTACCCGTCCAACCACTCGACGCGGGTTTCGCGGTCCCGAGCCAGCGCGGCAGGCGGCAGCCCGCCGGCCAACGCCGCATCTCGCCAGTCCATGCTCCGCACCCGCCTTCCGCGCAGACGCTCGGGCGACTCCA
>CAZSUX010000080.1:0-10779 GCA_964610135.1 uncultured bacterium
ACTGAAACGAAGCAGCCGCTTCTCTTCACCCAACTCCGATTCCAATGCCGGAACCAGGGCGCTCCTGAATCCTTGACCGCGCCCGTCTTGTTCTCTACTCTCTAGTCTTGCTGCGAACTTCGGTCTCCCTTGCGCTGCTGGTTGCGACATGCCTTGGTTCAGTGGCGCCTTCGGTCGTGCTGGGGTTCCGGCACGAGCCCGGAGTTGAGACCAAGATGCTCGTCAGCAGCGATGCCCGGTGGCAGATCCACCGGCGGTTCGGCATCACCGGCGGCGTCGCGCTCAGCTTGGTTCAACACAATGGCCTCTCGGCGCTGGCGCTGGGCGCCGATGCGCGCCTGTTCGATTTCGGCGGCATCGGACTTGCGGCCGGGGTTCGGCACGAGCAATGGAACGACTGGCAGGCCGGGGAAAACCGGGCGTTCGGCCTGGTGACGGCCGAGCCGGCACGCGGCCTGGCGCTGGCTGCCGGCACCGTCTATCGAGCACCGTTGTTCGCCGCGGGTCGGTATAAGTCCCCCTTCAACTGGCAGAGCCCGGTGCCGGAGTGGAACCTGCTCTACCGCATCGAGTGGACGTTCCTGCAGCGGGAGCAGGCAGAGGTGTCGGCGTGGATTGCCAACGTCGACCGGTTCACCGTCCACAACCTGCAGCAGTTCCCCTTCGGTCTGCACGGGGAGTACAGCCTCGGGCGGGAGTGGAACCTGCTGGGCCGTTGCGGCACGGCAATCAACGGCCTGTCCGGCCTGATACTCTCGCTGAGCGAGGTCGCGGTCGAGGTGGGGGTGCAACGTGAGTTCTAGCCGTCGCTGGCTGCTCTTGGCTTGCAGCTTGGTGTTTGTCGCCCTGGCCGGCTGCGAGTACGACTGGGGCCAGTTCATCGCCCACCCGACGGTCGAAGACCGCGTGCGCGAGAACCTGTCCGGCCGGCTGCACGCGCCGGGTCCGGTTGCCGTAAACCCGGACTCATTCAGCTTCGCCATGTTCGGCGACCCGCAGATAGAGCACGACAACGTGAACAACCTGGGCCGGCTCAAGGCCGATGTCGAGACGAGGGGTATTGCTTTCTTCTGCGCGCTCGGCGACTTCACCGAGCACTCGACCCCGGACGAACACGACAGCATCGTGAAAGACCTTCAGTCGGTCGGCATCCCGTACTACGCCACCATCGGCAACCACGAGCTGTACCAGTCCGACGGGTGGGAGTGGTTCAAGACGACCTTCGGGCCGAGCTGCTATCCGGTCGTCATCGCCAACCGCGTCAAGCTGATATTCCTCGACACCGCGGATGGGCTGCTGGGTCCGACCCAGTTCGACTGGCTGGAGAGCGAACTGGACGATGGCGGGCGGTATATCAAGATCGTCGGCACGCACTTCCCGGCGTTTGACGGGCCGGAGCCGATAATGTGGCGAATGGCGAGCACCGGCGAGAGGTTCAAACTGCAGCATCTGCTTCAGAAGTACGGCGTTCATTCGTTCGTGTCCGGCCACATCCACGGCTGGCGGCACACGTTGGTGGAAGGCGTGAATCACTTCATCTGCGGCACGATGGCGCCGGGCAGGCTCGACTACGGCAGCGGCAAGGGCTACCTGCTGTTCACGTTCGCCCACGACTCGCTCTCGTGGGAGTTCATCGAACTCGAATGATAGTAGCGCCCCATGGAAATGGGGACAGTCCCTCGGAGCGCCTGCGTCGAACTCGGCGCGGGACAGTCCCCATTTCCTACTCAGGCAACAACTTCCGGCGAATCAGGCTGACCGGTATCGAGCCTTCGGCCAACAGCCGGTCGTGGAAACTGCGGATTGTTATGCAGTCGCCGACCGGGGAGTCAAGCCTCTTCATCATCTCGCCCCTGAGAATCAAGCGCCGCAGCCGGACGGAGGAGGGCGCCGCGCTGAACGTGAGCGGCGATCTGTTTGTCGGTGAGACCTGGGCCAGTCACGGGAACTTCCCGGTGAGGCGAAGCACCCGCGTCCGGTTCCCTTCGCCCCAGAACCGATGTAGACGTAACCACAGAGGCCACAGAGAACGCAGAGCAGGTGAATCCAGAAATCTGAATCCGTACCCTCGGTGAACTCTGTGCGCTCTATGGTTCAATGTCGGATTCAGGGCTCCGGCACGGCCTTGACAGACCGATACGGGTGTGGGATGATTTCTGGTGCCCAGTTACATCATAATCTTGAGGAGTTGACCAATGAAGCGATTGCTGACGGCGGTTTCGAGGTTCTTCACCCACAGTTTTCTCTGGCTTGGCATCGGCTCGGTTCTCTGGCTGCTATGGCGGTCGGGAACCAAACCGAGCCGGCTGCGATATCCCTGCCAGCAGGCCGCGGCCGGGACCAGCTCCCTCTGGCTGAGCGCCTTCCTCATCCCCGGCATCCTGCGCGGACTCCGCGCCATCGGGCTCAACCTCCCGGAAGTCCGGCTGAACCGAAAAGCCCGGAACCTGCTCCTGACCGCCCTGATTTCAGCCGCAGCGGTGCTAGTCCCGCTGAGCCTGGTCCGCCAGCGTATCACCGTGCCGCCGCCGGCGCGGTCCATCCTGCCGGTATGGACTTCGGCCCGGCCGGACCAGTCTCACATCTTCGTCATTGACAGCATCCCGGTACCGGACAGCATGGGCACATATCACGAAGGCCTGGACACGCTGCTGTCGCAACTGGCCCAGAACGGCACCTATCTCTATCGCTCCAGCAAGAACCTGCCCTGGTGCGATTCCGCCGGCATCATCGGCAAGAACGACGTGGTACTCCTCAAGGTGAACGCCGAATGGCCCGAGCGGGGGATGCCCAGCACCGACCTGCTCAAGGGCCTCATCGCGCGCATCGTCGCCCACCCCGACACCTTCACCGGCGAAGTCGACTTGGTCGAGAACGGCCAATGGCGCCATTCCTGGGCATACCCGTTGAACAACGCCGAGCGGCGTTCCCAAACCATGCAGCAGGTCGTTGACCTGTTTGACGGCCAGGGTTTCAACGTCGGCGCCTACAACTGGACCGCCATCGGCTACGGCGGCAACAACCGCTGGGTCAGCGAATTCGACCAGGGTGATACCGTGTCCGGCTACGTCCGCGAGGACTCGACCGGCATGACCTACGCCAAGTTCGTGACGTCCTACGGCACCAGCATCTCAACCCGGCTCGGGGTCTGGAATGACTCGACCTACGAGCCGGAGCGCCTGAAGTTCATCAACATGCCGGTCCTGAAGTCCCACTCCATCATGGGCGTGACCGCCTCGGTCAAACACTACATCGGGTTCCTCTCCTACGCGGCCATCGGCAGCGGAACCATGCACACCCGCGCGATGTCGCAGGGGCTGCTCGGGGTCGAGTTCGGCAAAGCCCGGTTCCCAGACCTGAACATCATCGACGCCACCTGGGTGAGCGCCGAAATCACGACCGGCCCGAACGCGCCTTACAACATGTGCACGCGGCTGAACACGCTCGTTGCCTCCAAGGACCCGATTGCGGCTGACTATTACGCCGGGAAGCACGTACTCAGACCCGCGAGCTGGTGGAACGGCCACCCGTCGCTCCACGACTACGGCCGGATGGACCCCGACAATCTCAACACCGAGAACCCCGGCAGCGGCCACTCCTATTCCGACTCGACGCCCTGCAACGGCTACCCGTATAACGCCTTCCACCAGATGCTCACCTCCAGCCGCGACGAGATGCTCCGCTACGGCAAGCAGGTGACGATGGATACCAGCGAGATGACGGTCCACCACTTCCGGTTTCCCAGCACTGCCGTCGAGGAACCGCGCGCCGTAGTTCCCGCGGTCGGCGGTCTCAAGGTGACGCCCAATCCGGCGAGCGGCAGATTCACGGTCAGCTATCGGCTGAAAACAGCCGGTCCGGTCAGTCTGCTCGTCTTCTCAGAGGATGGCCGCAAGGTCGCGACACTCCCGCAGGGCGTGCTATCGGCCGGCGAGCACACGGTGAACCTCGACCGCACGCTCTCCCCGGGCACCTACCTGCTGACACTTGAATCCGGCTCCGGCCGCGAGTCGCTGAAGTTGGTCGTATCCGGCCGCTAGACGCAGGCGGCCCGGCCGGCCTGACTCTTCGCCGGAATAGCCGGCAGAGCCCGCGGGTAAGTTGTCTTTGACATGCTATTGCAGGCCGGCTAGCCTGTTCGAGAACACCGGAGGTATCATGAACCTATTGCTCACCGCCGTCCTTATCTGCTCAGCCGCGTCCGGCGCCCAGCCGGCGGCAGTCCGTACCGCGGAACTGGTCGAGGCCGACAACAAGTTCGGGCTCGAGGTCTTCAACCACATCACCGCGGCCAAACCTCAAAAGAACGTCTTCATCTCGCCCTTGAGCATCGCGCTCGCGTTGCAGATGACCGCACACGGCTCGGCCGGCGCGACCTGGAGCGCAATGGCCGGCGCGATGGCCATGTCCGGGCTCTCTCAATCCGAGGCCGCGGCCGGCAACCTCGCGCTCCGGGACGAACTGGTCAGCGCCGACAAGAAGGTGCGGCTCGACATCGCCAACTCGCTCTGGCTGCGCAAAGGCGTGATGCTGCGCAAGCAGTTTGCCGACGACTGCGGCAAGTACTACCAGGCGTCGGTGACTACGCTCGACTTCGCCCGGCCTTCCGCGGTGACTACCATCAACGACTGGGTCGCGAAAAATACCAACGGCCGCATCAAAGAGATAGTCAGCGAGTTGACGCCCGAGGAGATTCTCGTCCTCGTCAACGCCATCTACTTCAAGGGAAGCTGGAGCAGAGAGTTCGACCCGAAGCTCACGTCGCCGCGCGGGTTCCTCCTGGCTTCGGGCCCTGCCCAGCGCCGGATGATGAACCGGGAAGACCGATTCCGTTACAAGGAAGACGACGCCATGCAGGCAGTCGTCCTGCCCTACGGCGACGGTCGGCTTTGCATGTACGTGTTCCTGCCGCGCGCGAAGGGCGGCCTGGGCGAGCTCATCGGCGCGACGAAACCGGACAACTTCGCCGAGCTCTTTGACGGGTTCAGCGAGAAGAAAGGCGAGGTCGCCCTGCCCCGGTTCAAGATCGAATTCGAACAGAACCTGGTCAAGACGCTGCAGGCGCTGGGGATGGGACTGGCCTTCACTCCCGGGGCCGACTTCTCGAAGATGGTCGTGCCGCCGGCCACGGCGGCCATCAGCGATGTCCTGCACAAGACGTTTGTCGAAGTGAACGAAGAAGGGACCGAGGCGGCGGCGGTGACCGGGGTCAAGATGATGGCCACCGCGATGCCGCGGCCGGAGGACAAGTTCTCTTTTGTCTGCGACCACCCGTTCCTCTGCGCCATCCGCGACGACGTAACCGGCTCGGTGCTCTTCCTCGGCGCCATCTACGACCCGAAGCAGTAGCGGCAAGGGACATGACCGAATCCGCCGAGGATTCGGATCGTGTCCCGAGCCCCAGGGACACTCGCGGCCGGCGGACCAACTCGGCCCGCCGGCCGCTCTCCTTCCCGGCCGTCAGCCGTTAGCTGATAGCCGTAGGCTGTCTTACGGCGCTATCGGCGCAGCGACGTTGAAGACGTCGGTGCGGACGGCCTGCAGCACGGACTGCGTCAGGCCCCGCGCCACCCACTTCGCGATCAGGATCGCGGCTTCCTGCGCGAGCGACTCACCGGACACTTCCTTGCGGGTAAGCGCCCAGAGCTCCCGGCCGAAGTTGAGGTAGAACGGATACTGGATGGTCGGAACTCCCGCTCCATCGCAGACCTGCTTGACCTGCAGCTCCATGGCCGTGATCATCGGAAACACCGCGGTGACATTGGCCAGCATTGCCGGCCGCTTCTCGTCGAGAGTCGCCTTGATACGCTCGGTATTGTACTTCACGTTCCAGTTGGCGATTCTCTTGGTTGGGTCCATCATAGACCCTCCTTCCCTGGTTCGGACCTTTTCGGAAATCGGGACCGGCTTCGGAAAACTGGAGACAGTCCCACGGAGCAGTGTGGCCTTGCCACCGCAGGAGCGAGCATCGAATTCGCTGCGGTACAGTCCCCGTTTTCCGGCCTGCCCCTTCACTACCTTATACTCACGCCAAACCCAGCTTTGTTAAAAAAGATGAAAGCCACCGCAGAATGCGGTGGCTTGTGAGTTCGGTGTGCTTCATCGCTTCCCGGCCTCCTCCTCTTCCCTGGCGGCTGCTGCGCCGACCAGCGTGTCCGGCGGCTCCGGCAGCACGGCGGTCACCGACGCAGTGAAATCGTCATCATGGTCGGTGCTATCCCGGCCGTGCCAGATCGGCACAGGCGTTGAGTCTACTGGCACAGGGCTGACTCCACGCTCCTGCATGCGTTGCTTCAGCCTGGTCAAAGCCCGCAGGCGCAGGTACCGAAACTTCATCGGCGTCACGCCCGCGGCTTCGGCGCTCTCGGCGAACGTCATACCGCCCTTGTCGTGAAGCATGACGGCATGCCGCTCATCGACTGGCAGCGCAAGGGTCTCCTCGCGCAGGACCCGGCACAGCCGCCTCTCCTCATGGACATCGGCCGGCCCGGTGTCCGTCACCGTCCAAGGCTCGTGCGCAGCCGGGCTGTACCGAACGAACCGCCGGCTGAACCACTCGCGGGCGACGTGACCGGCGATACTGCGCGACTGCCAGAGCAGCCACGTCTGGAACGATGCGCCCTTGTCCGAGTCGTAGCGATTGAGGTGTGAGAACGCGTACTCGTGGGTGCGGATGGCGACCTCGTCAACGAAATCGCCGCCCAGATGGCCGTAGCGCCTGCGCGTGAACGCTCTCAGCGCCCCATCGCAGACAGCATAGATTTCGCCGTATGCTTCTATGTCCCCTTCCAGTACCTTCCGGATGGCTTCCGTGATTCGTGCCCTTCCGGACACTTCTGACTTCTGACATCTAGCTTCTGACTTCTGACTTCGGCCGGCTCTGGCAACGGCATTCACGTCCCCGGCCAGCACGAGCTTCACCGCCCGCACAAGACGTAGCGCCCTCTCTTCCCGTGACTTGCAGTCCATATCGAACCTCCGTTTCCAGCCCCGGGCACATTGGGAAACATCCTGCCCAAGGGCTGCATTGACTACGTCTCACGATACCAATTACGGCCCCGAAATCAAGCCCGAAAACGCAGTTCTTGAGTTGTCCTAAGTGACTACTAGACTGTCAGATAGATGCTCAACCTCAACCTTAACCTCAATCTGTTCTTGATGGGGTATGTAAACAGCCGTTTACCAGCATCTTGGCCGATTCGGCCCGCCCTCCCGCTTGGAGCGGTCCGCCACTGCCAACTAGAGACTGGGGCCCGGCCTGGCCTGGATCAGCCGGTCGTACTCGGCGTGAGTCCCGACCCAGAACCACACGAGCCCGTCCGTGGCTACTGCCAACTGGAGACTGGTAACTGGAAACTCGCGCGCAGCGCGCGCGTGGTGGGTCAAATCCGGGTGGACTTGCCGGCGGCGTGGTCGCGGAGCGCCCACTCGGCCTGCTTGTCGAGCTTGCCGGCCCGGACGTCATCCTCAAACTGACGGTCCCACGCCTCCGCGTCAAAGGCGGCAAACCACTGCCGGAGGTCGGAGAGCTCCTTATCGCTCAGCTTCTGGATGTCACGTTCAATAGACTCGACTTTGCTCATGACCTGAATCCAGAATAGCGGAGGACACAGCCTATGTCAATGGTGCGGCGAGTCACCGGGGCAAAGGGCGAAGGGATGGCTCGTCGACCGGCCGACCCGAAAGCGCCGCGGCCGCTAACCGACAGCCGACCGTTCCGCCACTCGACCCCTGCACTGTCCGACAGGGGCCGCTGCGGCCAACCTCGACTCCTTGATCCCTTTCCTTCACGATGCTCTGCCGCAGGCAGGTGCCATCCGACGGCTCAACCGCGCGACATGGGCGGCAGGGACCGAAGACCGAGGACCAAAGACTAGGGACGAGGGACTGACCAACCCGCGGCGAAGCCGCGGTCAATCTACAATCGACAATCCAGAATCAGAAATGGGTTGCCCGCCTGGAGCAGTCCGCCACTGCCACATGGAAACCGGACACTCGAACACGACACCGGCCGTGGATACGCCTCACTCGTGGCAGCGTCGCCCATCGTCCCAGACCCGATATTGAAAGGCACGAAAGCACGCACTGTCTGACAGGGGCCGCCGAGGCCAACGACACGAAACGAATAGGTGAAGTCACGTCTCCAGTCCGTTTCATCCGGCTTCGTGACTTCGTGGCGCTTCTATCTCGGAATCAAGGGCACCGCTCCGTGCTTTACTCAGCCTGAGCGCGGGTCTAGACTCTCGTCGAGGAAAGATATATGGTCGAAGCAGAAGAGAAGTATGTAACCGGACAGGACCTGTTTTGACGCGGATAGCAGTCGAGACGACCGGCACTGTAGACAAAGAACACAAACTCGTCCTGGACGAGCCGCTCCCGATCGAAGGACCGAGCCGGGTCAGAGTGATCATCCTGCTCCCCAAAGACACCGACTTCGATGAGAAGCTCTGGCTCCAGGCCGCCCGCTCCTACCCGGCATTCGAGTTCCTGACCGACACGGCCGAAGACATCTACACCGCTGCCGACGGCAAGCCTTTCAGCTACCAGCGGTAAAGTCGTCCTCATCCCGTTCCCGTTCGACGACCTCTCCGGAGCCAAGGTGCGACCCGCGGTCTGCCTCACTGAACCCATCGGCCCGCACGGTCACGTCGTGGTCGCCTTCATCACCAGTCGGGCTCAACCATCGAACCTGGAAACCGACATCCCGCTCCACCCCCAAGACCCGGACTCCGGTCAGACCGGACTGCGCGTACCGTCCACCATTTGCCTGCATCGCCTGATGACCATCGCCGGCACCACGGTGCTCCGCGAGCTCGGCTCGCTCTCCGAATCGCGGCTCGCCGAGATCCGACTGCGCCTCCGTCGGCTCCTTCAACTAGGCTAGACCGCAACCTCGCGACCCCGCCGCGCCGATTAGTCAAGTATTAGTCAACTTGTTGGTCAAGTCGTGGTCTGCGACTGCCACCTGCAAACCGACGCCGAGTCAGCGTCCAGAGCCTACGGTCTGTTGTCTACTGCAGAATCAACTCGCGGACGCGAGTCAGAAGTTGGGCCGCGGAAAGGATCTTCGGCTCGACCCGGCAGGTCGTCGGGACAACCGGGGCGTGAAATCTCAGCCGGCAGGCGCCGGGCTACGCGCCCGGGAATTCGCTACGGCGTCACTATCAACCGGGACGACGTACCGCCCTGCTTGGACGCGGCAAAGTAGACTCCAGGCGACACATTCAGTTCGTTCTGCCCCACTTGCAGGACAGCAGCCAGCTTCCCGTCGCTATCGTAGAGCTCGGTTCGGCTGCTGCAGCTGTAGCTGCCGGACCGGGCGACCAGCGTAGTCGGAGCGTGCACGAGCCCCCTGGCCTTCCTGGCTTCGATCACTCCCGTGGCGCCGGTTGAATACCAGACATCATTCCGATTCTGGCCGTCGTAGCCACCCATTACCCAGATCTTGTCGTCGAGGATCACGCTCTTGAAGTTGTTCCTGCCTGTCCATCCAGCGGCGGGCGTCGCCTGCGTCCACGTCTCTCCATCACTCGAGTACCAGACGTCGTTAAGCCTGGTAGAACTCCGGCCGCCAAGGAGCCAGACCGTGTCGTGGAACACCGCACAGGCGGCCTCGTCTCTGGGGCTCCAACCTGCGGAGGAACTGAGCTGGGTCCAGCTGTCTCCATCCGGGGAACTCCACACATCGTCGAAGTACACGCCGGGCTCGCTTCTGCCTGCATAGACGATGATACTCCCGCCGAGGGAGACGGCGCACAGCCCGTCTCGGGCCGCCCACCCCGCGTTACCGGTCGCCTGGGTCCAGCTGTCTCCATCCGACGAGTACCACACATCGTTGAACCTGGTCAGCGTGTCCATCCCGCCAAGCACCCACAGCAGATCGTTGTGGACGAGCATGCAGTGCGACCCTCGCGCAGACCATTGCGCCGCAGGGGTGACCTGCGTCCAGCTCTCCCCATCGATCGAGCTCCAGACGTCATGGGTTCCGGCCGGCGTACCTGCACCAGAAACCCAAAGACGTCCATTGAATGTTACCATGGCGTGCCCGTTTCGCGGGGTCCATTGGGCGTTAAGAGTTACTCGCGTCCAGGTCGCACCATCAGGAGACCGCCAGACGTCACGAAGGCTGCCCTCGTCCGTAGCACCTCCGCTAATCCACATCTGACCTCCCATTGTGTCTGCGGCATGTCCGCGACGCGGGATCCACCCGGCGCTGTCTGTCACCTGAGTCCAGTTCATCTGCGCCACAGACGCGCCGACGGCCACCACCAGCAGAGCAATCACAACGACTGATCGTTTCGACACACGACCCTCCTTGGAGTTAGTGCGGGCCTTCTTCGCAGCGAGATACCTCTGCGCCACGTCCGGATTCTAGAACTGGCCAGTCGATTGTCAAGCAGGCTGGCAGGCGAGGCAGGCCCAAGAAGAACCCCGCGCCCGGGAAGGGCGCGGGGGTTTGCGGCGGCGGGGCGTCAGTCGTCGTCGGGTTCGTAGCAGGTTTTCAACTCGACCCTGGCATCCACTTCGGCCAGGTCCCGCTTCATCTTCCAGATGTAGTCGTCGGGCAACATCACGGGATGCCAACGGTTCGGCTTGGGTGTGGGCACGGGCCATTATCCGGCGTCGGGTTCAGGAGTCAACTGCCAACTGCTGACCGGGGACTGGGAACTCGCGCCTGGGGCGCGCGGCGTGTCAAATGGGCGGGCGGAATCGGGTGGGTTCGCGACTGGTCTTGACGTGCTTCCGATTGAGAAAAGTAATGTGTCCCCGAAATCCCCC
>CAZSUX010000081.1:0-10647 GCA_964610135.1 uncultured bacterium
AGGCCGGGTTGATCAGCACGTGCAAACCGTCCCGCGACAGGCTGATCGCATCCCGCGAGTTGTCAAACACCGCATGGAGCCTCGTCTCGCTTTCGCGCAGCGCAGCCTCGGCCTGCCTGCGCTCGGTGATGTCCGACAGCATCGCGAATGAGCCCGCGTACCTGCCCTGCGCATCCATCACCGGCGCACCCGAGACCAGTGACCAGCATTCGGTGCCATCCTTGCGCCGGAGCCGGAGTTCGTAGGTGTCGCTCTCGCCTTCGCGCCGCCGGGCGATTCTTTCGAGATGGGCCGGCACATCCTCGGGGAACATGAAGTCCTCGGTCTGGCGGCCGAGCACGTCCGTGACCGTGCAGCCGAGCATCGCGGCCAGGCGCGGGTTGGCATAGGTGGTCCGGCAGTCGGCGCCCATGGCCCAGACTCCCTCGTTGGCGGTCTCGACTATCCGACGGTAGCGCCCCTCGCTTTCATGCAAGGCCTGCTCGGCCTGCTTGCGTTCGGTGAGGTCCCGGACGATCATGCTCGTCTTCAGGTCGCCTGCGCGGTCGGTGAACATGATGCTGGAAACTTCGGCCGGGAACTTCGTGCCGTCGGCCCGCACCAGAGTCAGTTCGGCGCGGAACTGACCTGTCTTTTCCCGCTCGGCCAGCGTCGGCGCGAGCCGCGGGTCGGTGGGGTCGACGACGCCGCTGCGACCCAGCCGGCAGATTTCGGCTTCAGTTCGGCCGAAAATCCGGCAGGCCTCCCGGTTGGCGGCGAAGATGCGGCCGTCGGGTGCGGTGAGAAGCACGCCGTCCATGCTGTTTTCAACCAGCAGCCGGTTTCGTTCCTCGCTTTCGCGTAGCGCCTTCTCGGACGCGGCCAGTTGCTCTTCGGTCGCGACCTGGGCAAGCACCCGTTCGACGACCGGCACGAGCAGGTCGGTGAAATCGACGTCTTTGACAACGTAGTCGCGCGCGCCCAGCTTCATCATCTCGACCGCCACGCGTTCGTCGCCGCGCCCGGTCATCACGATGAAGGGAACCGGCCGCCCTTGTGCCGTGAGTTCGGCAATGACCTGCCCGCCTTTCATGTCCGGTAGGGCGAAGTCGAGCAACAGCAGGCAGTCCGGATGCTCCTGCACCGCGGCAATCGCATCCGCACCGGAATGAACCCCGAGCGTCGTCAGGCCGTGCCTTTGCAACCACTTGCAGACGATCAAGCACAGGCCTTCGTCGTCTTCGGCGACCACGACCAAGCGATTAGTTGCGAGTTGCGAGCTACGAGTTGCGGGTTCAGGACCAGGAGGAGTTGCGGGTTGCGAACCGGGAGGAGTTACGAGTTGCGAGTTGCGGGTTGCGCGTTTCGGGTCGTCGGAAGGTCCATGCGAGCTCATTGGTTGCCTTTCGTCATTCGCGTCTCGCCACTCGGAACTCGTAACTCGGAACTCGTAACTTGCCTCTTGGCGGCTTCGTGCTGGCGGAGATAGCGGGCCAACCCTCCGAGCAGGCGGCCGGTGTCTGCAGCCAGCAGGGAGAGTTCTTTGAAGGTCGCGTCGTCGATGTAGCGTTGGTCCGAGGCTACGTAGAGTTGGGCTCTGAGTTCCCCCAGTGAGCCCTTCGCGACTGAGAGGAAGTACGCGAATTCCTTGCTGCCTCTGCGTTCGAAGCCTTCCGCAATGTTGGACATCACTGAGACTGACGCTCTGCGTATCTGGTCAACCAAAGCGAAGTCGCGGCCGAACCTGCCCTTGCCGGTCACGTCATAGATGCACCGAGTCAACTCCCGCGCCTTCTGCCAGGCGGTGATCTCCTCAAACGTCTTGAATGTGCTCAATTGCTCCTCAACTCGTAACCCGAAACCCGCAACTCGTGACTTCTAGTCGGTAACTCGTGACTCGCGACCCGTAACTCCTGGTTGGTGACTCGCAACTCGCAATCCGTAGCTTCTGGTTGGTAACTCGTGACACGCAACACGCAACTCGTAACTATCGCTTTCCGTCTACTTTGGGCACCTCGACCACGAGCAGGAACAGGCCGAGCCTCCGAATTACCTCGATGAACTGGTCAGAGTCAACCGGCTTGGTCACGTAGCTGGCGCAGCCAAGTTCGTGGCAGCGGGCGACTTCCCGCGGGTCGTCAGTCGTGGTCACCATGATGACCGGTATCCGCTTCAGTTCCGGGTCTTCCTTCAGCCTGCGCAGCACCTCGACTCCGTCCACCTTCGGCATCTTGATGTCCAGCAGCAACAGGTATGCGGCCCCGGGTGCGCGCCGCCTGTCTCCGCGTCCGTACAGAAAGTCAAGTATCTCCTGCCCGTCCCTGAAAAGCAGTAGTTCGTTGGCAATACCGGCGCGTTTCAGGTTTCGCTGTATCAGGATGATGTGCGCCTTATCGTCTTCCGCTATCAGTACTACTACTTCCTTCTTCACAACGCTCTCCGTTTTATCTCTCTACTTCTGTGACTCATTCGTCTCTCGCTTCGCGTATCTCGTCTCTCGTCTCGCGCCTCTCGCTTCTCGTCACTCTTCACTTCCGTCTCGCAACCCGTAACCCGTAACTCGCAACCTTCATCCGGTCGGCAACTTCACGTAGAAGCGACTCCCTTTGCCTAGCTCCGACTCCACCCAGACCTGACCGCCGAGCCGCCTCAATATCCGGGCGACGATGGTCAGCCCGAGACCCTCGCCGCTGGGGTTTTTCTCGTCTACCCGGAAGAACGGGGTGAACACGTGCTGCTGCTGGTCCGGTGCTATGCCGCAGCCGTTGTCTTCGACGCAGTAGACCGTCGTGCCGTCCTCGCGCCGGCCCGAGACCCTGACGACCGGATTTCGTTCAGGGCTTCGGTGCTCCAGCGCGTTCTCAATCAGGTTCGAGAGGACCTGGCCCACCTGTACCGGGTCGCCGACGCACGCGGGCAGGTCTTCGATATCGACTTTCGCGTCCGCCTCACGGGCAGCGAACTCCAGGCTCCGCACGACCTCGCCGACAACACGGTTCATGTCGAGGGACTCGGCCTCGAACGTGGCCCGGTCCAGCCGCGACAGGCGTAGCAGCCCGGAAACAAGCTCGCTCATGCGGGTCACACCGGCGCCGATGAACTTGAGCGACTCCGGGATGTCGGTACCGGTCAGCTCCTCGACACGCTTCCGAATCTCGGGCGGCACGTCGTCCCGGTTCAGCTCGGCCAGCAGGTCGGCTAGTGACCGCCGAAGCTCGCCGACGAAGCCCTCCACACTCACCAGCGGCGTGCGCAGGTCGTGTGACGCCGCGTAGACGAGCTGCTCCAGTTCGGCTTTCTTCTGCTCAACTTCGCGGGCAAGCCGTTCCTTTTGCTTGTCGGAGCGCTTCCGCTCGGTGATGTCCAGAGCATGGGTGATGAGGAACGCCGCTTGGCCCTGCGGGTCGCGCAGCAGAAACGTACCGACGTCAGCCCAGACCACCGCGCCGTTCTTGTGCAGGAACCGCTTCTCGAACCGAGCCACGCGTTGGTCTCCGTCCAGCAGGGTGCGCTCGGCCTCGCGACTCAGCGCTACGTCATCGGGATGCGTGACGTCGGCGACGTTGAGTGCCTGCAGCTCCGTCGTGTAGTACCCGAGCATTGAGCCGAAGGCAGCATTGACCCTGAGTAATCTCCCGCCCGGCGCAGTCAGCATCTTGCCTACAACCGCGTAGTCGAACGCCTGCCTGAACCTTTCCTCGCTCTCGCGCAGCGCCTGCTCGGTCCGCTTGCGTTCGGTGATGTCGGTCGCGTAGATGCCCACGGCGTCATCCTCGGGCGCGATGTAGATGCTCTCATCGAAAACCAGGTCGCCGACCGTCACCTCGCGCCGAAAGGTAGTCCGCTCACGCCGCTTCAGCGCGGCCAGGATCTCGTCCATATCCCTCGGCAGGAACAGGTCGGGAGCTGCGCCCTTGCCGACGGACTCAAGCGCGCGTTTCGCTCCGTCGTTCAGGAACGTCACGTGGCCGGATGAGTCGACTCCGACAATTGGGTTCGGGTTGAGTTGGGGAAAAGACGTGCCGGGATTGCGGTCTGGCTGGTCCTGGCTACCGGGCCTGTTGTTCATGGGCATGGTGAGCGTGCGTGTTCGCCCGGCAGCAGGCTGACGTGGGACGGCTCAAGGTGGGAGATGACCACGAACGTCATGTTCGGCTCCGGCGGCATGGCGGCGAAGAACCGCTCCAGCGTTTGCAGTCCGCCGGCCGACGCGCCGATTCCGACAACGTAGCAGTCGGGGTCCGGGCAGGGTTTGTCCGGTTGCGGACCGGGCCGGCGTTTGACCGATACACGTCCCAGTGGGGCTGGGCGCTTCGGCTTGCCACGAGGGCTCGGCTTGTGCGGTCCGGGTTTCATGATTATAGAGACGGGAAGGTCGAGCGTTCGACCATTGGGAAGCACCGGCGAAGAAGCGCAAGGTAAGCCCGCTTCATGAACTCCGGCCCGGAATCGGGCCGGAACCGAGAGTGCGCAGTTCCAACCATAATTAACCTCAACCCGAAGGTGTAGAAAGAATAGCACCCTCCACAGGCATGTCAAAGGTTATCCAGCCGGCCGTTCGGCGCGGCAGGTGGCTCCAAATCCCCAATTCCAGACAAGCCCCATGACCAGACTCCGGATTCCGAAGCCCGCGATGAACCGGCAAACTCCAAAATCGGAGCCCTGGACTCCAAAATCGAGTCTCGCCTCTCGCATCTCGTCTCTCGCCTCTCGCATCTCGCCTCTCGTATCTCGCCTCTCGTAGCTCACAACCTCAGGCATTCGCAGTCAGTTGCCGACCAACGTACGTGCTAGTGATTGCCGACGGCACGGAAGGTGCACTGATGACTTGTATGAAGTCACCGTTGGGTCTACATTTTGCAGGCCTGGGTCTGCGGCCACTATGCCTCCTCTCTACATTGGCAACACCCAGCCCGGTAGGGACTTGTGGCGGCAGATCCAGGTCAGAGCGATGCAGCGGTGAGGACGGGTATGTCCATCCGAGGCAGATCGCAATGACCGCAAGTTCGGAGGTTCGATCATGAGTATCAGTACGAGTACGCGCGTTTGCGTTGGGGATTTTCCCTTCGGCGCCACCGAGAACCAGCACCGCCGGCTGTCGGCAACGCATGGCGAAGCTGGGTCAGTCAGCGTAGTTCGAGACGAACCCGCGGACCTTTCCCTGGGATTCGCGTGGTCGGCACCGGCCGAGTGGTCGATCTGGAAGAACGGCACGCTGCACGGGACTATGGCGGGGAAGCGACCGGCGGCGAGCCCGGTCTGGTCGTGCGGTACGCTGCCCGGGGTGATGGCCGGAAAGAGACCGGCGCCAAGGCTGGTCGGCTAGACCGAATGGTATGCTTCCGGGCAGGCGTGAAGCTCGTAGCTCCGAGAGGTGGGTCAAAGGAGGAAGGAAAACTCGGAGCGGGCAAACGCCAAACCTCAAACTCCAAACCAGATGCCAGACTCCAGAGCCCGAATGGAGCAGGGCAATCTGCGGGTTCTTCCTGATTTCGACGACATGGCCGGCCACGCGGCGCCGTCTGACTTGACATGCGGCCAATCTCGGTGATGTCCACGGCGTGGCGGGAGCGACGACCGCCGGTCGCGGTGGCGATTGCGCGAAGCGTCCCCGCGAATGGCGGCAGGGCGGCCGGAAAGCAGCCGAGTTCCCGCGTCGCCAGCGAGCCGAGAAACGCGTCATCGAGCTGCGCGTCCCGCCCGGCAGTTCCGGGGCGCGGGCGTCGGGGCCTGACCGCCGTGTTTGCGGGCGTTGCCGCGGTCCCGCCGATGCTCCTGGTAGCCGCAGAGGTCGGCACCGTGCTGGCGCGGGCAGGGGCTGTCCTGTCCGGCGCCCGGGTCGAACTCCCGCGGATATCCCTGTTCGGCACAGAGGTCGGCACCGTGTTAGTGTGGGCATGGGCTATCTTCTTCACCGCCATGGCACTCTTTGTCGATGTGGACACCGCGCCGAATGGTCGCGTGAAGAATGATGCGAAGGGCGGCGGTGGTGACGATACCGCTGCGGATCCCGAGCCAAAGGGTCGTGCGAAGTGTGAGCCGGAGGGCGACGGTGACGACGATGCCGGCGCGGATCCCAAGACGAATGATGGCGCGAAGAGCGAGCCGGAGGGCGGCGGCAGTGGCCCTTTGCCTGCGGGGGCGACCCGGCAGGCGGAGCAGGAGCCGGCGGCGCCGGAACCCCACGCGAGTTTCGCAGACGTCTTGATGGGGATGGGCCTGGCCCTCTGCACGCAGGGGCGCTACGAAGAATCGATTCCCTGCTTCGACGAGGCGCTGAGAGCTGACCCGCGTGACGCAAGAGCCTGGTACCACAAGGGCAGCGCCCTCGGCAAGCTGGGCCGGTACGACGACGCGATCCGCCAGCTCGACAAGGCGCTGGAACTCAACCCGGATTTCGCGGGCGCATGGGTCGAGAAGGGGCTCGCCAGTAATTCCCTTGGCTATCACGAAAAGGCGATTCAATGCTATGACAGGGCGCTGGAACTCGACCTGCGCGCTCCGGCAGCCTGGTACAACAAGGGCAGCAGCCTCTGCGCTACCGGCCGGTATGACGAGGCACTTCTCTGTTTCAGCGAGGCACTGGTAGTTGCCCCGCGTGAAGCAGGAGCCTGGAACAACAAGGGCGTCTGCCTGGCCGGTCTTGATCGCCACGACGAAGCCATCGCCTGCCACGACAAGGCCCTGGAGATCGACCCGGCAAGTGCCGTCGCGTGGCGCGCAAAGGCGATGGCGGAGGAAAGCCTCGGCCGAACAGAGGACGCGGTGCTGGCCTACAAGCAGTTCCTTGCGCTTGCCTCAGCCCGGGACGCAGCCGCAGTCGAGGATGTTCAGCGGCGCGTCAGCGCGCTCGAGAGTTCCGGTAAGAGCTCCTGATTGGCAGGACGGCTTCACTGCGCTTCTCGCCTCGCGCTTCTCGCTTCTTGCCTCCCACAACTCGCAACCCGTAACTCGTATCGCGTGACTCCTATTCCGCAACCCGAGACTCCAAGCCCGCGAGGACCGGGCAAACTCCAAAATCGGAGCCCTGAACTCCAAAACTGGGCTTCGAAACTCGCAACTCGCTTCCCGCCTCGCGCTTCTCGCCTCGCGTTTCTCGCCTCGCGCCTCTCGTAGCCTACAACTGCGAGCATTCGCGGTCAGTTGCCGGCGAACGGGTTAGCAATGGCCGATGGCACGGAAGGTGCACTGATAACTAGTGTGAAGTCACCGTTGGGTTTTCATCTTGCAAGCCTGGGTCTGCGGCCACTATGCCTCATCTCTACACTGGCAACACCCAGCCCGGTAGTGACCTTGTGGCGGCAGATCCAGGCCAGAGCGATGCAGCGGTGAGGACGAGCATGTACATCCGAGGCAGATCACAATGACCGCGTGTTTGGAGGTTCGACGATGAGTACGTTCGCTTCCTTTGGGAATCTTCCCCTCAGTTTCACCGACGACGAGTTCCATCGGATGACGGCAACGCATGGCGAGGTTGCGTCAGTCAGCAGAATGGAAGCTGGGTCCCCGGCTCGCAATCTGGGATTCGGGGGACCGGCTTTGGCGGCAGTGGCCGAGCTTGAGCCGGGGGTAGCGGAACCGTGGTCAGCACCGGCCGAGCGGTCGGTCTGGAAGAGCGGCACGCTGTCCGGGACCATGGCGGGAAAGCGGCCGGCGCCAAGGCTGGTCGGCTAGACCGAGGGACGCATTCCTTGGCAGGTGTGAAGACTGAAGTGCCAGGCGGGATGGCGAATCCTCAACCTCAAGCAGAGGAACGAGAGGTGCTGTTCTACAGATACCAAACCCCACGGCCCGTGAAGAGCGCGGAGTCACAAGCACCAAGTCTTGCAAAGACCCTATGGCGAAGGGAGAATCCCAGGACTCCAATCCGAAACTGCAGCAAGCGTGGCTGGTGGACCCTACCGAACATTGACAACCATCGCTAGCCCAGCTCGGTCTGGCTCGATCCACCCGACCGGCCCGACAGCTCCGGCGCGCGGGCATCGGAGACTGGCCGCCGTGTTTGCGGGTGTTGCCGCAGTCCCGCCGATACTCCTGGCTGGCGCGGAGTCCGGCACCTTGGAGTGGGCATGGACTACGTTCTTCGGCGCCAAGGCTACACTCCCGCGGACACTCCAGCTTGGCACAGAGGTCGGCACCGTGCTTGTGTGGGCATGGGCTGTCTTTTTCATCGCCATGGCACTCATTGTCGCCGTGGCCGCCGAGCCAAGGGTTCGCGCGAAGAGCAAGTCGGCCGGCGGGGGCGACGGTGCCGCCGCGGGTAATGAGACAAACGGTGGCGCGAAGAGTGAGCCGGAGGGCGGCGGTGACGACGATGCCGCCGCGGATCCCCAGCCGCAGGGACCCGCGAAGAGCGAGACGGAGGGCGACGGTGGCGACGGTGCCGGCGCGGATCCCAAGACGAATGGTGGCGCGAAGAGCGAGCCGGATGGCGGCGGCAGTGGCCCTTTGTCTGCGGGGGCGACCCGGGAGGCGGAGCAGGAGCCGGCGGCGCCGGAACCCCGCCCGAGTTTCGCAGACGCCTTGGTTGGCACGGGACGGGCTCTCGGCGCACGGGGGCAGCATGAGGAGTCACTCCCCTACTATGACCGGGCGTTGACAGCTGACCCGCGTGACGCAGGAGCCTGGTACCACAAGGGCAGCGCCCTCGGCAAGCTGGGCCGGTACGACGACGCGATCCGCCAGCTCGACAAGGCGCTGGAACTCAACCCGGATTTCGCGGGCGCATGGGTCGAGAAGGGGCTCGCCAGTAATTCCCTTGGCTATCACGAAAAGGCGATTCAATGCTATGACAGGGCGCTGGAACTCGACCTGCGCGCTCCGGCAGCCTGGTACAACAAGGGCAGCAGCCTCTGCGCTACCGGCCGGTATGACGAGGCACTTCTCTGTTTCAGCGAGGCACTGGTAGTTGCCCCGCGTGAAGCAGGAGCCTGGAACAACAAGGGCGTCTGCCTGGCCGGTCTTGATCGCCACGACGAAGCCATCGCCTGCCACGACAAGGCCCTGGAGATCGACCCGGCAAGTGCCGTCGCGTGGCGCGCAAAGGCGATGGCGGAGGAAAGCCTCGGCCGAACAGAGGACGCGGTGCTGGCCTACAAGCAGTTCCTTGCGCTTGCCTCAGCCCGGGACGCAGCCGCAGTCGAGGATGTTCAGCGGCGCGTCAGCGCGCTCGAGAGTTCCGGTAAGAGCTCCTGATTGGCAGGACGGCTTCACTGCGCTTCTCGCCTCGCGCTTCTCGCTTCTTGCCTCCCACAACTCGCAACCCGTAACTCGTATCGCGTGACTCCTATTCCGCAACCCGAGACTCCAAGCCCGCGAGGACCGGGCAAACTCCAAAATCGGAGCCCTGAACTCCAAAACTGGGCTTCGAAACTCGCAACTCGCTTCCCGCCTCGCGCTTCTCGCCTCGCGTTTCTCGCCTCGCGCCTCTCGTAGCCTACAACTGCGAGCATTCGCGGTCAGTTGCCGGCGAACGGGTTAGCAATGGCCGATGGCACGGAAGGTGCACTGATAACTAGTGTGAAGTCACCGTTGGGTTTTCATCTTGCAAGCCTGGGTCTGCGGCCACTATGCCTCATCTCTACACTGGCAACACCCAGCCCGGTAGTGACCTTGTGGCGGCAGATCCAGGCCAGAGCGATGCAGCGGTGAGGACGAGCATGTACATCCGAGGCAGATCACAATGACCGCAAGTTTGGAGGTTGGATGATGAGTAAACGCGTTAACTATGGGAATTTCCCGGCGAACGCCACCGAAGACCAGTTCCGCCGGTTGCGTGTGACGCATGGCGGAGTTGCGTCGCTCAGCGTGGTGGAACCCGAGTCCCCGGTTCGCTACCGGGGCCTCGAGGTGGCTGACGTGTCGGCGCTGGTTGAGCTTGAGCCGGTCGTATCGGAACCGCAGTGGGCCATGAAGCAGGCAAAGTCCGCCTGGCGGGTCTGGATGAACGGCACGCTGCCCGGGGTAATGGCGCGAAGGCGGCCGGCGCTTGCGACGACCGGTGCAATCCGGGGAGCACTTCCCGGCAGGAGGGGAGCTTGAAGTTCCAAGAGGTAGGGCAACCTATGAGCTCCAAGGACGATTCCCTGTACACTGCGACTGCACGCCAAATCCCGAGGTTCTGGAGAATCGGTGAATCGCAAGCACCGGATTACAGACAAACCCCGAGGCGGAAGAAGAACTCCAAACGCCGGGCCTCGAGCCAGAATCCGTGGGCGCTCCCGAATCTCGACGTCCTTCGCTAGCATGGGGACGCTGGTCTAGTCCAGGGACGCTCTTCGTCTTTCTCGACTGGAGACAAGGTCGTGACTCCCGGGCCCGCCGCGCCGCGGCGGGCTGCGAGCGCCAGGTCACGAACAGGCACCAATGAGGACGCTTGGTGACTCGGGGCACAAACAGCCCTCCGGGAAGTCGTGTGAAATGCGGGACGCTGAAGCAGGGACAAAGAGATTGACCAGATTCGGCCGGCGGTTGTTCCACGACACGCGCGGGCAGGTTCTGCTGTTCGGCGCTATCATGATGTTCGCGCTCCTCGCGTTCCTGCTGGCGATACCGAACGGAACCCAGGTTACGACTCAGAAGGTGCGGTCGCAGACCGCGGCTGACGTCGGCGCTTTCACCGGTTCGGTCTGGCTTGCCCGGGCGCTCAACCTGAACGCGAACATGAAC
>CAZSUX010000082.1:0-10602 GCA_964610135.1 uncultured bacterium
CAGAGCGACTCGGACCGCTATTGTCCGGGCAACCGGGAAAGCGATGGCCAGAGCTATGGAGAGGGCAACGAGGAGAGCGACTCGGTCGGCAGCGGTCGGAGCAGCCTGCAGAACAACCGTCGGAGCAACGGAGCGAGCAACCGTCCAAGCAACTGACAGAGCAACGGGCCGAATTGCCGGGAGAGCAACGGTCAGGGCAACGGGGAGAGCAACCTGGAGAATCACTCCGCAGGCAACGGTCGGAGCAACCCGGACCGCAACTCCGGGGGCAGTGGAGGGGATGACGGAGGGGACTTTCGGGAATGCGAGACAACAGGCTGAGAATGGCGCGGTTAGGACGCTTTGGGCCTTGATGGTCTTGTATCCTCTGAGTAAACTCACCACGTGAAACCGAGTGCTGCCGGAATGAACCCCGATTGGCTCAAGTTCATACGCCGGTTGGGGCTCAGGTTACGGGAGTTGCGCAAACTGGCCGGGCTGACTCAGAGCGAACTCGCGCTCAGGTTGGGCAAGACCGGGCGAGACGGCAGGTCATACGTGTGCCGGATAGAGCGGGGCGACTTTCCCGGGCTCGGGTTCCACGTGCTCGGCGGGTTTCTTCAGGCCTGCGGAGCAGAGCCGGAGAGCATCGCCGACATTTTCGCCGAGTACTTCGCGCATCCCTTGATTCCTGAAGAACGGACTAGACAACAAGTGGCAGCCGTCGCCGCCGGACTGCCGCTGAGCAAACAGGCGCGGGTCGAGCACTACGACCTTCGCCACAGGCCGAAGACCGGCAGCCGGGAAACACCGGAACAGCAACGCGAGCGCCGGGTGCGGGAGGCGAGAGGTCAGGCACGGGCGATACGATGGGAGCGGAGACTGCACCGGACTTGGAACGACGTCCTGAACGAGCTTCGGATAGGGTGCAAAGACCCGCTGGCGATACACCTCGGTGCGTACGGCCGCAAGGTCTTCGGCGCCCTGCGCCGCACGCGCAAAGCGAGGCCGGTCTGGCGAGAGAAGGCAATGGTCAAGCTCGACACATGGGCAGAAGACCACGGGCTCCCGCCCGAGCCGTTCGCGAGAATGAAACAGGCCGTCATCGTCCTGTTCACCGACATGGAACGCAAAGGCGAACTCGACTGAACGCTTGTGCCGCCGTTTGGCCTGGTGCCACGGGCTTGACTCTGGACGGCCGGCGTCTAGCATTCTCGTAGCTATGCGTGAAACAGCAGACCGTAGGGTTGAACCTTGAACCGTTTAACAGTTGAACGCAAGAGAGGAGGGTTGAACCTTGAACAATTCAGCAGTTGAACGCAAGAAAGTGCGCTACTTCGAGGACCTGGTCGTGTATCAGAAGGCGCGTGCCCTGGCGAATGAAGTGTATGCCCTTACGCGCCGCGCGGCCTTCGCGAAGGACCGGAGTCTCGCGGACCAGATACGCCGCGCCGCTGTGTCGGTCCTGTCCAATATCGCCGAGGGGTTTGAGCGCGGGAGCAACACCGAGTTCGTCCAGTTTCTCTACATTGCCAAAGGCTCGTGCGGCGAAGTCCGGGCACAGCTCTCGATAGCTCTCGATCAGGGATACCTGCCCGACGCCGAGCATCGCAAATTGTCCGACCACTGCCGCCTGGTCAGTGGAATGCTCTCCGGCCTGATTGACTACCTGAAAGGCGCACGCTACCGCGGCGACAAGTTCCGCCAACCCGAATCCGAGACCGTCGAAGACCGAATCCGCAAACTCCGCGCCGCCCAGCTTGCCAGTCAAGGCAAGAACGGACAGGTAGAGAAGTGAGTCTATGAGTACGGGTTTCCACCCGCGTGCCCTGGCATGTCCTCGATGAGGATGCGCTCCCTGTTCGCAGTCTGCGTTCTGCTACTGGCAGGCGGGCTGCCAGCTTTGCCTACGTGCGTCCTGAAGGGCCGAGTGCGGGATGCTCGGACCGGCGAGCCACTCGTTGGCGCAAGCGTGGTCGTCAACGGTACCGAGTGCGGCAATGCCACCGACCTGAAGGGTGACTACATCGTCGTAGGGCTTCCCGCGATGACGGGAACAGCGTCGGCGGCATACGCCGGATACGACGATACCTCCGCGTCCTTCACCACCACTACCGCATGCACCACCCGTCTCGACTTCAGCCTATGTCGGATACAGCCAACTGCCGAGTCGCTCTCGCGGTCGGCACGGGTTTCGCCTAAGCCACTGCCGCTACCAGTCAGAAGCGAAACACGGCTGCACAGTGCCGCAGGCTGCATTGGGGTGAGTGAGAACATACTGGCGATCAAGCAGTCTGGTGACAGCGTTCTCGTCCAGACTGCGGGACGTTCCGAAATGCGGGACTGGGACGCGCCAAGTCTCAAGGAAGGGACCGTCCCCGCCGTCGAGTTCCAGGCGTTTTGGGACTCGCTAAACCTCTTGGGCTTCTGGCAACTCCGTAACGAGTACTCGGGACATGTCGAGAGGACGGGCGAGGAAGGAGGCGACATTTCGGCTAGCTTCGAGGACTTGCGCGGACACAAGACCAGCAAGACCGTGCGCTACTTCGTCCCTCGTTCGTGTTCCCTTGAGTTCCGGCGCGTATACGACCTTGCTAGGAGCATGTCACGGTATGCGCAGTCCAAGCCGGACTGGAAGACGCTAATGGAGTATGAGAGCAAGCCACCCATCGAGGGACTCAAGGACTGGTATCACACTGAGGCACTGCGAGCGATTGCAGTCGTCAGCGATTCGCAGGACCTCGACACTCTGATACATATACTTCAGAAGAACGGCCCATATGCCGATGCGGCCATCAGGGCTTTGGGCAACATCGGCAGCAAACGAGCAGTGCCGGTCCTCGAGGAATTCCTTGCTCTGCTCGAAGTCGAACCCTCTTCTTGGGGCAGGGACGGCCTCATACTAGATGCGGCTAAGGCTCTGGTCGCCATAGATGGCAAGCATAGCACACCGGCCATCAGACGTTTCCTCCACCCTACGTACCGCAACTGGCTTGTCGAGAAACTGAGTGAGCTCCTTGCAGGCGTCGGTGACTACTCCGGGGTGTCGGCCCTAGTTGACAATCTCAGCGGCCCCTCCCGGGGTTGGGCCATCGAGTATCTCAAGCGAATCGGGTACGCAAGTCGGACGGTGATTTCGGCGCTCCTCCAAGTGGTAGAGAGGGAGATGAAGAGCGATCAGCCCGACAACGGGACCGTGGCAGCCACTCTTTCGGCTTTGCGGACGCTGACCGGCCAGGAGTTCAGTGATCGCCCCGATGATTCGCTGTCGGTCAGGCGGGCGAACATGGCGGGGTGGCTGAAGTGGTGGACGACCAACGCAGGGCGCTACCCCGTTGGTGCGGGCGGTCCAGCTGGCGGGTACGGTTTCATACAGGTCAAGTCAATGCCGTCCGATGCCGCAATCTCGCTGGACGGCGTGAGCACCGGCAACACGACGCCGTTCACGCTTCTCAACGTGCCTGTGGGCAGACACCAGCTGCTACTGGCCAACGAGCGTCACGCTGACTGGTCCACGACCGTGAAGGTAGCTCGGGCACGTACCACCACGGTAGACGCACACCTGTCCGAGACCTTCGGCAGCCTTGAGGTCAGCTCCTCTCCTTCCGACGTCGCCATTTCTCTGGATGGCACCAAGGCGGAAACGGTGACTCCACACCTGTTTGCCAGAGTCTCCACGGGCAGACACGACCTAGGGCTGACCAGAACTGGGTATTCGGGCTGGGACTCGACCGTGATGGTCACTGAGGGGGAGACGACGATCGTAAGAGCGATGCTGAAGTCGCCTCCTGAATCCCTTTGGATTTCCCACGCAAACTCGCGAATATTCTGCGGGGGAATCTGGCGAGGGCCCGAACGCGCAGTCCTGTTCAACGCGCGCTCCGAGTTTGGCTACCCGCTCCACATCGCAAAGGTCAGTGCCGTATTCTATCTCTGGGACAAATGGCCGTGGCCGGACTCGAGCTTCCGGTTCAAGATATACGGAGGTGATGGACAGACCTTGCTTTACCAGTCCCCCGTGCTGGAAGCCGTTCCCGGTTATCTCGATGGCCCGGCGGTTGTTTACGAACTGAGCAAACCCATCCTGGTCGGCTCCGGTGAGTTCTATGTCTCCGTGGCGCCGATTGACACGGGTGGGCTGCCAGCGAGCCTTTCTGTCGCTCACACCAACGTTCAGGACACGCCAAGCGCGATTCCCCGGTCCGGACGGACAGACATCGTCAAGCGAAGCTACACGGGTTCCGCGGGATACTGGACTCCCTACACCCTTGGTGAGTTCGCCATCTCCGTCCTGCTCCGGCGCTGACGTGGAGCAGAGCCGACGGCTGCTTGACCTGGCGTAGCCTGCCCCTACAATCTCGTCGTGACTGAGCAGACGGACAGATTCAAGCTGGTAGCACCGTTCAGGCCGTCGGGCGATCAGCCGGGAACAACGCTTGATGCCAGACGCTAGACGCATGACGCCGAAAGCAGGGACATGAGCGAGGACACCGGTCGGTTCAAGCTCGTCGCTCCGTTTCGCCCGTCTGGAGATCAACCCGAAGCCATCGACAAGCTGTGCGAGTTCATAAGTAGCGGGGTGAAGTACGCGACGCTGCTGGGCGTGACCGGCTCGGGGAAGACGTACACTATGGCGAACGTCATCGAGCGGCTGAACCGGCCGACCATCATCATGTCCCACAACAAGACTTTGGCCGCGCAGCTCTACGGCGAGTTCAAGGGGTTCTTCCCGGAGAATGCGGTCGAGTACTTCGTGTCCTACTACGACTACTATCAGCCCGAGGCATACGTGCCCGAGCACGACCTGTACATCGAGAAGGACGCCTCAATCAATGAAGAAATCGAGCGGCTGCGGCTGCGGGCAACGTCGGCGCTGGTCGAGCGGCGGGACGTGTTGGTGGTCGCGTCGGTTTCGTGCATCTACAACCTGGGTGAGCCGTGGGAGTTCCGCAACTCGATCCTCCCGGTGGAAATCGGCAAGGATATGGACCGTGAGCACTTCCTCGAGGAACTGGTGAAGTTGCAGTACACGCGGAACGACGTTGAGTTGAAGCGGTCGACGTTCCGCGTCCGGGGCGACGTGGTCGACGTCCATCCATCGCACCGGGACTACGGGGTGCGGGTTGAGTTCGACGGGAGCCAGATTGGCCGGCTGACGGTGTTCGACGTTGTCTCCGGAGACATGATTGACCGGAAGCCGCGGATGGTGATGTACCCGGCCAAGCAGTTCATCACGACCGAGCAGCAGATCGCCTCTGCCGAGGTGACGATTGAGCAGGAACTGGTCGCTCGCGTGACTGAACTGGAGGCGCAGGGCAAGCTGCTCGAAGCCCAGCGGCTCAGGACCCGCACCAAGTTCGACCTCGAGATGATGCGCGAGTTCGGGTATTGCCCGGGCATCGAGAACTACTCGCGCCACCTGCTGGGCAAGAAGGCAGGTGAGCGGCCGTACACGCTGCTCGACTACTTCCCATCCGACTATCTGCTGGTGATGGACGAATCGCACGCAACCGTGCCGCAGGTGCAGGGGATGTACAACGGCGACCGGGTGCGCAAGCAGACGCTGGTTGACTACGGGTTCCGACTTCCGTCGTGCCTGGACAATCGGCCGCTGCGGTTCGACGAGTTCAACATGCTGGTCAACCAGGCAGTGTTCACGTCGGCCACGCCCGGGCCGTACGAGGCGACGGTGTGCCAGGGCCGGGTGGCGGAGCTGATTGTCCGTCCGACCGGACTGGTCGACCCGAAGATGACCATCAGGCCCACCAAGGGGCAGGTCGATGACCTGATTGCGGAAGTCAGGAACCGGGTGAAGCAGAAGGAGCGGGTGCTGGTCACAACCCTGACCAAGCGGATGGCCGAGGACCTTGCCGAGTATCTGACCGAGATGGGATTGAAGGTGCGGTATCTTCACTCGGAGATCGGTGCAATCGAGCGGGTGGAAATCCTGCGGCAGTTGCGCCTGGGCGAGTTCGACGTTCTCGTCGGCATCAACTTGCTGCGCGAGGGGTTGGACCTGCCCGAGGTGTCGTTGGTCGTGATTCTCGATGCGGACAAGGAGGGTTTCCTGCGTGACGAGCGGTCGATCATCCAGACTTCGGGACGGGCGGCGCGCAATCTCAGCGGCGAGGTGATTCTCTACGCCGATGTCGTGACGCGTTCCATCCGTAACGCGCTCAAGGAGATCGACCGGCGGCGGCAGAAGCAGATTGAGTACAACGCGGCGCACGGCATCGAGCCGCGCTCGATACAGAAGTCGATCGACCAGGTGAGGCTGACTACCTCGGTCGCCGATGCAAAGGCGGAGGGAGTGAGTGAGGAAGGGAGTGAGGGAGGAGCCGAAGAAGAGGACAAGGTCGCCATGCTGGCGAGGCTGCAGCGGGAGATGGAACAGGCCGCGGCGCTGCTTGAGTTCGAGAAGGCGGCGAAGCTGCGCGACCGGCTTCGCCAGGTCCGGCAGGAGATTGACGACGAGGAGTGGAAATCGTCAAGGCGCAAGAAGCTGAAGCGCAAGTAGCCCGGCCGAAGTCAGAAGCTAGAAGCTAGATGCTAGAAGTCAGAAGTGGCGGACAAGAACACCAGACTGGGGCAGAAGTCAAAAGCCAAAAGCCAAAAGCCAAAGGTCAAAAGCCAAAGCTCCAGAGCTGGGACCCGGGAAGCGGGAACCAAGGATCGCATGTGGGCGAACAGTTTTGTTAGCCTTGCGACAAGGATGCGCCGTTGCCGCAAGTGCGGCTTGCCCAAAGGAGTCAGCGCTGTATTCGGTCGCTTTGATGCCCCGCGCTGGATGCTGGTCGGGCAGGCGCCCGGCAAGAAAGAGGTCTTGCTGGGCAGGCCGTTCGCGGGTGCTGCCGGGCGGCGTCTGTTCCAGTGGCTGGCCGAGGCCGGCTTTGAAGAAGAGCAGTTCCGGTCGTTCTGCTACGTGACTGCGATGATGAAGTGCTTTCCCGGGAGCGGTGAGCGCGGAGACCTGAAGCCGACCCGGCAGCAGGTAGCCAACTGCGCTTCGTGGTTGGAGCAGGAACTCGCTCTGGTCAGGCCGACCGTTCTGATTCCGGTAGGCCAGCTGGCAATCGAGCGGTTCTTGGGCAAGGCGAAGCTTGAGGAACTGGTCGGCCGCGGATTCCGTTGCACCATCGCCGAACGCACGGTCACGGTGATTCCGCTTCCGCATCCGTCCGGAGCCTCGGCCTGGACCAATGCTACTGAGAACAGGGTCCTGATCGGGCGGGCGATACGGTTGGTGCGAGCGGCGGCTAGCGGCCGGTGATGTTCTGAATCAGACCGCGGAGCGGGCCGGGCACGGTCATCGCCTTCTCCGGGCATAGTTCCGCGCAGCAATAGCACATGATGCACTCTTTGCGGTCGATGACCGGGTAGGGAGACATGGCGATGGCCTGGGTCGGGCAGTTGTCGGCACAACGGCGGCAACGGGTGCAGATTCCCTTACTACAGAGCGGCCGTCGCTGCAGCAGGCGGTATACTGCCGAGCCGGCTACGCCGGCGGCCATCGCAGCGACGCGCGTCGAGGGCAGCTTGAATCCGCGTACCACCGTGAAGTCGCCGGTGATCTCGATCTCGGCCGGGTCGGCCGGACCGAGTCCGCGTTCGGCGGCGATACGATTGGTCGGAATCGCTGCGGGTTTCGCGCCGGCCATCATCGCCATGACCGAATCGAGCGCCACCGGGTTGCGGCCGGTAAGGAGTGTGTCGAGTTTGAGCACGCGGCCGCCGCTCGGTCCGTTCTGGCCGTCCATGCCGCGCAGGGCATCCATGATGTTCAGCACCGGTACCGGCACGGACTGGTAGATGTCGACCAGCAGCTCCGCGAATTCGTAAGAGCTCTTCACAACGGTATGGAGATACGACTTCTGGGCGCCCGGGATGATGCCGAAAAGGTTCTTGATTGCGCCGGTGAGAAGCGTGAGCGCGTGGGTTTTGAAAACGGGCAGGTTCAGTATCACGTCGACTTCAGTGAGGATGCGAGACACCCGGAACTCTGCAACGAAGCGGGACTTCGTCGGGATCGTCACCGGCGTCTCGGAGATGCTGCGGAAGCAGCCTTCGCTCGCGTCGACCACTCCGGTCGGCTTGATGTAGCTCGAGAGATTGCGTTGCAGCCCGCCGCCGGGGTTGTCGGCCACCCAGATGTCCTTGGCGCCGCGCGTCCGAAGGCCGCGTACCAGGAAGCGGACTATCTCGGGATCGGTGGTTACGCTATGCTCAGGCGGGTGCGGGCCGAGCAGGTTCGGCTTGACCCAGACGTTCTTGCCGGCGAAGTCGTAGCCGAGGAAGTCAAGCGCCTCGGCAACCGCGACGCTGAGATCAGCGACCTTGCGGACGAGGACGCGGTACGGATGCACTATGCTCTACGCACTACGCAGCATGCCGGAGGCACGCATTTGGCATCAGGCGTCATGCATCAAGCGTTGGGCGTTTGCTCACAGCTTTCCGGGCAGGATGTAGAGGACGTTGGCCAGCGAGGCCGTGAACTCGGCCGGCTTGGACTTTTCTTCCGGGATTGGCGTCCCGTCGAGCTTGCAGTCCATTGCCTTGACCACGCCATCCTTGATCGTGTAGGCTGTGCACGTAGCCGTGCCGCCGGATTTGAGATAAATGACAGGCATTGTGTTCCTTTCAGGTATGCGCTACGCTTGACGCATTATGCTCCACGCAAGACATCGGGTTCATGCTTGGCCCGTCACTGGGACGTCGCGCCCTGCCGGACAGCCTCTGTCGGAACTTGCGAAGCTTCGCCTCCAGTTCGTCACAGAGCAGACGGAGCTGCTCGACATCATGGCTCTCCAGCAGTCCCAGTTCTTCGCATATCCGGCCAGCTGCCGCGACTTCCACGACCGACTTCAGAGAGAACCCAAGGAACCGGCGGAACTCAGCATCTGAGTCTGCAGCCCTGCCCTCAGCGATGTTAAGCGCGACCGAGACGGCTGCTCGTCGTAGTTGGTCGATGAGGCAGTGCGTTTCGGACTTCGGCAGTTTGTCAGACAGATGATACACACATTTTATCAGCCGGATGGCCAGTTGCCAGACGTCGAGCTTCTCGAAGTACTGGGTCCGGCTCACAACGATGTTTGGCCAGAGGTTGGGACTGCTGCATCTGGCATGAAGCGTGATGCATAGAGCATTGAGCTACTCCGGCTTTGGCAGTGTGCAGCGCAGCGATTTGTCCGTGCGCAGGCCGAGCGCGTAGTCGGCCTGCAGGAGTTTGTGGATCTCGCGCGAGCCTTCGTATATCTGGGCGCCCTTGGCGTTACGGTAGAACCGTTCGACGTTGTACTCGCTGGAGAAGCCGTAGGCTCCGTGAATCTGGACCGCGTTCGACGCAGCCCTCTCCGCCGCGGCGCAGCCGTAGAGCTTGGCGAGCGACGTCTCGCGGGTGTTGCGCTTGCCTTCGTTCTTGAGCCACCCGGCTTTGAGCCAGAGCAGGCGGGATGCTTCGTAGTCGCCGGCCATCTCGGCAATCATCTCTTTGACCAATTGGTGTTCCGCAATGGGCTTGCCGAAGGTAGTGCGCGCCTGGGCGTACTCGACCGAGGCATCGAGACAGGCGCGGATGAGCCCGGTCGAGCCGGCCGCTACTGTGTAGCGCCCTTGGTCCAGCGCGAACATGGCAATCTTGAAGCCTTCGCCTTCGAACCCGAGCCGGTTGGCTTCTGGCACCCGCACGTCGTCGAAGGCAATAGAGCCGGTGTTGCCGGCCCGCACGCCCAGCTTGCCGTGAATCGTCGCGGTTGTCAGACCCGGCATCCCGCGCTCCAGCAGGAAAGCCGACAGACCGGAGTGGTCACGTGCCTTCTTCTTTTCAGTGTCGGTCCAGGCGATGACCGCGAAGTGGTCGGCGACATCGGCCAGCGAGATCCACATTTTCTCGCCGGTGAGCAAGTATTCGGTTCCGTCCCGACGGGCATGGGTCTGGATTCCGGCGACGTCGCTCCCGGCCGCGGGCTCCGTTATCGCAAACGTGGCGACCTTGTCACCTTTGGCCTGTGGGACAAGCCAGCGCTGCTTCTGTTCTTCGGTTCCCCACGTCAGCAGGGTCAGGCTGTTGAGGCCGACGTGCACGGACAGGACGACCCGGAGTGACGTGTCGACGTACTCCAGCTCTTCGCAGGCGAGTCCGAGAGCGACGTAGTCGTTTCCGGTGCCGCCGTATCGCTGCGGGATCGAAAGGCCGAGAAGGCCGGCCGAGGCCATCTTCTTGAGAAAGTCCCGGTTGAAGCACGAAGTCTCGTCGCATTCCTTGATGGTCGCAGCCACTTCGCGATTGGCGAACTCGCGGGCGAGGTTGCGGACGAGGAGCTGGTCCTCGGTGAGGGAGAAGTCCACGGCCTAGGCTTTGGACTTCCTGGCAGAGGACAGGCCAACGCGGCGGTATACTGCGTCAACGTTGCGCAGGAGCCGCTTCAGATCGAACGCCCGACCGAACGCGCGGCGGTCGAGCATCCCGCTGATTTCGGGATTGCTGCGGCATATCGCGGGCAAGGACGCTCCGCCGGCCTGGCAGGCAAAGGCGAGTTCCTGCACCAGCTTGTAGGCCCGGTCTTTGTCCATCCCGGCGCGGACGAGTTCGAGCATTACCGCTTGCGAGAAGAACGTCTGGCCCGA
>CAZSUX010000083.1:0-10591 GCA_964610135.1 uncultured bacterium
CCGGCGTCGGTGCTGCTGAGAAGGCGGCCAAGATCGCCAAGGGCAGTCCGGACCCCACGCGGGAGAAGGTGGGCAAGGTGACCATGAAGCAGGTCCGCGAGATCGCCGAGTTCAAGATGAAGGATTTAAACTGCAATGATCTCGAGGCGGCAGTCCAGACCATCGCAGGAACGGCGAGGAGCATGGGCATCCAGGTGGTGGATTAACCTGCGGGGCCCCGGCTTGGAGCCGGAGATGAGGAGGACTTGATGGCGAGAATCGGTTTCGGCCGGGTCTCGTGCGACGCGGTTTCGCGGGCGATACGCATGAACTGGGTTGGGTCGGCCAGGTCTTCAAGGTAGAGCGCGATAACGTCCGTGTCGGGGTCGTCTTTGAGGTATGACAGCAGGTCGCATTCGTTGATGTCGGCCTTGTTGCCGATGGAGATGAACTTGGAGAAGCCGAGTTCCTCGGACTCGGCGTACTCGAGCGCGTTCACGCCGACCGCGCCGGACTGGGAGATGAACGCGAGGTTGCCGAACCGCGGCATGACCCGGCCAAAGGTCGTGTTGAGCCTGATCTTGGGCGAGCAGTTAATCATGCCGAAGCAGTTCGGGCCGATGAGTCGGATGCCGTACTTGCGGGCGCGGTCGCGTACCGCCAGCTCAAGCTGGGCGCCGGTGGGACCGAGTTCTTTGAAGCCGGCGGAGATGACGATGGCGCCCCGGACTTTCTTCTGGCCGCACTCGGCCAGGGTCGCAGGCACGGCGAGGGCGGGCACGACGAGCACGGCGAGGTTGACCTCATCCGGTATCTGCAGGACGGACTCGTAAGCCTTCACGCCCAGCACCGATTTGGCGGTCATGTTGACCGGGAACACCATGCCGGTGAAGTCGTTCATCAGGACGTTGCGGAACAGCGCATGGCCGACCGAGCCTTCGCGCGTGGAAGCGCCGATGACCGCTACCGAGCGGGGCTTGAAGATGAAGTCGAGGTTACTTTCCGCCATCTCTGAACCTCATCGTCAGGGTGTACACGCCATCGTCCCACTTGGTTTCGATCGGCAGCCCGGTGCGGGTCATCAGCCGGTAGGCGCGGGTGTTGGAGTCGAGTACGTAGCCGACAAAGCCTTTGATGCCCTTCATCTTAGCGACCTTGGTGAGATGGTTGAAGAGCACGCCGCCAAGTCCGCGGTTCTGAAACTCGTCCTGGACCTCGATGGCGTACTCGGCGAGCCCGGTTGCCTTGTCCACGTAGTAGCGGGCCGAGCCGATGATATGTTCCTCGCCTGACTGCTTGAAAGCGGCGACGATGGCCATCTCTGACTCGTAGTCCACGTTGACGAACTTGGAGAGCTTCTCGTGGGGCATAGCCTTGAGGTACGAGAAGAACCGGTAGAAGACGGTGTCCTTGGAGAAGGAGTAGAAGAGGTCGCGCATCGCCGGCTCGTCGGTGGGCCGGATTGGCCGCAGGAATACCGGGGCACCGTCCTTGAGTGCGCCCTGCGCCTCGAACTCTTCGGGGTAGCGGGCCTCGACCAGCGGCAACTCGGGCTGGTCGGCGTAGATGTAGTGTTTCTCCTTGGCGAGCTTGAAGAGCTCGGAGCGGAACTTCGGGTGGGCGACCGAGATGAGCGCGAGAGCGCGGTCTCGAATTGACTTGCCGTGGAGATAGGCGACGCCCCATTCGGTCACCACGTAGTGGACGTCGCCGCGCGACGTGACCACGCCCGCGCCTTCGGTCAGGGTCGGCATGATGCGCGAGAACTTGTCGTCGTCACGGGTGGAGCGGAGGACAATGATGGCCTTGCCGTCCTTGGAACGGGCCGCGCCGCGCACGAAGTCAACCTGGCCGCCTATCCCTGAGTAGAACTGGTAGCCGATAGAGTCGGCGCAGACCTGCCCGGTCAAGTCCACCTCGAGCGCCGAGTTGATGGATACCATCTTGTCGTTCTGACTGATGACGAACGGATCGTTCGTGTAGTCAACCGGGTGGAACTCGAACATCGGGTTGTTGTTGATGTAGCGGAACAGGCGCTCGCTGCCCATGGCGAACGAGGCGATGACCTTGCCCGGATGCAGCGTCTTCTTTCGGTTGTTGATGACGCCCGCCTCAATCAGGTCGATGGTCGAGTCGGAGAAGACCTCGGTATGGACGCCCAGGTCTTTCTTGTCTTTCAGGTAGGAGAGCAGAGCATTGGGGATGCCGCCGTAACCGACCTGGATGGTCGAGCCGTCCTCGACCAGGTCGGCGACGTTCTTGGCGATGCGACGCGCGACCTCGCTCGCGCCCGGGGTGATGAACTCGTAGAGCGGGGCGTCGTTCTCGACCAGCGCGTCTATCTCATCAACGTGGATGAAGCTGTTGCCGAGCGTACGGGGCATCTGCGGGTTGACTTCGGCGATGACGTACCGCGCCGCCTCGGCTGCGGGCTTGGTGATGTCCACCGACACACCGAAGCTGCAAAAGCCATGCTCGTCCGGCGGAGTGACGTGAATCAGGGCGACGTCCAGAGGCAGCCGGCCGGACTTGAGCAGATCCGGGATTTCCGAAAGGAAGATGGGCGTGTAGTCGGCCCGGCCTTCCCAGACTGCAGGGCGGACGTTGGCACTGATGAAGAAGGCGTTGGCCCGGTAGCGGCTGGCCAGTTTCTCCTGCGCGTAGGGCGCGACGCCCAGCGTCAGCAGGTGGGTGATTTCGACGTCCTCGGTCGGACAGTCGGCGAGTGCCTGGACCAGCTTCTGGGGCGTGCCGCAGGCCGAGCCGATGAAAAGCCGGTCGCCCGGCTGCAGAATCTGCAGGGCCTGGTCAGCGGTCTTGATTTTCGCGCGGTACTTCTCGCGCCAGTCAACGTTGGTCATAGTCTCCTTTTGGTTCGGGCATCGGACACGTCCGAGCGGTCCGACAAATCCAGCCCACGCGGTTCACTCCGCGAGTGGCTTCAAGAATGGTTTTCCGCTCTCCTCTTCGATGACACCGCAGGCGAAATCCGGGTCGTGTTCAAGAAACGAGATCCACTTTCCGGCAATGGCCTGCGGCACGAGCTTCTCCTTCTGTGCCATCGTTTCGAGCGGCAGCAAATCATACCCCATAATGTAGGGAATGGCAATATGTGACCGGGTCGGAATCAAGTCGCCCCAGAAGACGGCAGTGCGCGGCCCGCCATCCGCTGACCGCTGACCGCCGACCGCCTCCTCACCCTTACTTCGCTCTCCCTCTCTTCTGAGAGGAGAGGGATGGGGTGAGGAGTGACTTCTGCCTTCTGGATTCTGGACTCTGAGTTCTGGATTGTCCCTGACCATGACTATCTGATGTCCGGGCGTGTGGCCGCCGGTTAGCACAAGCTCAAGCCCAAGCCCAAGCTGGAAATCGCCGTCAATCAGCTCCAGTTGTCCGGCTTCCTGCAGGGGCAGGAAGTTGTCAGGCAGATAGGCGGCACGGGATCGACGGTTCGGGTTGATGGCGAGTTCCCATTCCCTCTGCTGTACGTAGTAGCGGGCATTGGGAAAGCGGGGGACAGGCTTGCCGGTCGAGTCGAGCTTGGTGGCGGCACCGGCGTGGTCGAAGTGCAGGTGCGTGAGCACGACCCTGGTGATGTCTTCCGGCTTGAGCCCGACACGGGCAAGCGAAGACTCGATGGTGTCGGTATGCTCGATGCGGTAGATGTCACGGGCCTTCTCGTCCCACTTGTCGCCGATGCCGGTGTCGACCAGCACGCGTTCTTTCCCGGCTACGACCAGCAGGGGTCGCAATGCCAGCCGAATCCGATTGCGCTCGTCCGGCGGGTTGGTCCGCTCCCACAGCGGCTTGGGCACGACACCGAACATCGCCCCGCCGTCGAGTCCAAAGAACCCGTCGGAAAGGCTGAACAGCTCAAACTCGCCGAGCCGCATCGGCACAGATTGTAGGCATCGCAGCTGGTCGGTCAAGCCCATTCAGTCCCCTGCTTCCGAGGAGGCACGCGACGACGCGGAGAGGTGCTATGTCTGTCTGCCGGGTGCGGTTGCACTGGCTATTGACACGAATCGCTTCTCGTTGCATAATCCCGCGTCGGCGGCAGGCCATTGGGCCTCGGAGCGTCCGTGCCATTCTGACCCAGTTGACGGGCGCGAGTACTGGCCAGCGGTCTGCCGCGCCCAAAGGAGGAATCGTGACGAGTCGAGGTCTGCGAGCAGTGCTTGGGCTGGTGGCCGTCGCGGCTACGGCGGCCTCAGGACAGTGGCTGGAGACCACGGTTCTCGCGCCTGATACATTCGGCGGAATCGCCATGCCGGATCAGCTGGCCTATGATTCGGCCGACAATCATGTCTACGTGGCGGGCCTGGTCACGCGGGCAGTCTTCGTGCTCGACGCGACCGACGGCCATCGCCTGGCTCGGATTCCGTTCGAGGGCGACATCCGTTCTCTCTGCTACAACTCGGTCAGCAACAAGGTATACGCGGCAGCTGCGGACCTGAACCTGGTCGCGGTGATTGACGCTCAGATGTGGCAGGTAGTGGAGACGGTTCCGGCCGGACGCGCCCCAATCGCGCTTGCGTACAACCGGACAATGAACCGGGTCTACTGCGCGGACCTCGACGGCAATGATGTGACCGTGATTGACGGTGCCGGTGACAGCGTGCTCGCGACCGTGCCGGTGGGCCAGCAGCCCTGTGCGGTCTGCTGGAACCCGACGCGCAACGTTGTCTACTGCGCCAACTCGGGCAGCAGTACGGTGAGTGTGATTGACGCGGCCACCAACGCTGTCGTGGCGACGATTCCGACCGGCAGTGCGCCGGTCGGGTTCGTGTACAACCCGGACCTCAACAAGCTGTACACCGCGAACTACGGATCGGGCACGGTGACCGTAATCGACGGGCTGGCCGACAGCGTGACTGCGAATATCGGTGACGGGTATTCTCCGTGCAGGCTCTGCTACAACCCGATGAACAGCAGGGTGTACGTGGCGGATGAGGACAACTACCTGATGGTCATCGACTGCGTCTCGGACACGCTCCTGGGCGAAGGCGAAGCCTACGGCAGTCTTGACGTAGCCTACGACCAACTGAACAACCAAGTGTACGCGACCGACGGTAGATACGTTGTGGTGATGGACGGCGCGACAGGCGAGTACATCACGGATGTTCGCATCGGCTACGATGTGAGTGCTGTCTGCGTGGCTGATTCGGGCAGGCGGGTATTCGGTGCCGCGGACGAGGATGCTGTGGTCGGCGTGATAGACTGCTCGGCGGACTCACTGCTGGCGGTCGTTGCGACCGACCCCCACCTACAGCCGACGGCGGTTTGCTACAACCCAACGACTGACAGGGCCTACTGCGCCGTCGCGGGGGCCAACATCGTGATGGTCATCGACGGCGTGGACAATTCAATCAGACGGGTCGTGGCTTCAGGGATACAGCCAAGAGCGCTGCTCCATGACCCGCTCGGGAACAAGGTGTATTGCGCGAACGCGGGCGTATCCGGCTCGTTTGGGAGTATAACGGTTCTTGACGGTGCTGGCGACAGTGTCTTGCGGACTATTGAGACCGGGTTCCTGGGTGGGGACTGGTACTATGCTCAGGTGCTCTGCCTCAACACGGCGGGAGACAGGCTGTATGCGGCCCTGTACTCAAACAACGGAGTGCTCGTGGTGGATGCAGCCGCTGATACGGTTGTGTGCGCAGTACCATTGGACGCGCACGCCGACGCGCTCTGCTACGAGCCGGCACACAACTACGTCTATGCGAGGACCTACAACACGGTGGACGTCATTGATGCCGACCTGAATCTTATGATCGCCCAGGTCGACATCGGCTATGGTTCAGCCGCGCTCTGCTATGTACCGGTCGGCGCAAAGGTCTACGCCGCGGATGTTAACAGCGGGACGGTCAGCGTGATTGTCGGAGAACGGCCTGAGCTTGTTGCTCAGATCAATGTCGCCGGCGGACCATTCGCCCTCTGCTGGGACTCTCACGACAACAAAGTCTACTGCTCGTGCCGGGACAGCGGCACTGTAGCGGTGATTGATGCATGTGCAGACACGGTCATGTCGCTTCTGCAGGTTGGGGACAGACCGTGGGCATTGTCCTACGACTCGCTGAACAACTGCGTATACTGCGCGTGCCGGTACGACAACAACGTCGCCGTGATTGACTGCGAACGGGATAGCGTAATCGCCGCCGTCGCGGTCGACTCAGAACCGGTTGCCTTGGCCTGGAATTCCATCGATATGAGGACGTACGTGGCAAACCGGGAAGGCTACAGCGTATCAGTCATCCGTGACAGCCTGCGCGTCGGCTTGGAGGAGGGGCAGCTTCAGGCCTCAAACCTCAAGCCGCAAGCTACGTTGGTGAGGGGAGTGCTGAACCTCCAGGTAGACAGTAGACAGCAGGCAGTAGACAGGGCGGAGTTGCTGGATGCCAGCGGCCGCAAGGTGCTGGATCTGAGGCCCGGCGCGAATGACATCCGTCATCTTGCTCCCGGGGTGTACTTTGTTGTTGCCCCCTCACCTTCTTCCTCTCGTCATGAGGGGGAGAGGGTTGGGGTGAGGAGGTATCATGCGAGCTTCGCCAAAATCGTTGTGACAAGGTAAGAAGGACACGTGAGACTCATCGCTGTCTTGTTTATGCTGTGCTGCGTCGCGTCGTGGTCACCCGGTCAGTGGGTCGAAACCACCATAGTTCTGCCCGACTCAACATCTGGGCTAACCTCAGTCGGGTCGCTTGTCTTCCATTCGCCGACCAACACGATCTACGTCGGGGGTGACGGCAGCTACCTCGTAGCCGTCAATGCCCATGCCAACTCAAAGCTAAAGAGCACGGCCGTCCCCGTCGGGCCGCACCTTCTCTGCAGCGACCCGGCGGGCAACAAGGTCTACTGTGCTAACAAGGACGCCACCATCACGGCGATTGACGGCGCGACGAACCAGCCGATCAGGACGTTCTCGGTCGAGCGGAGAGTGACCGACCTGTGCTACAACGGACATGAGAACAAGCTGTACTGCGGCAACGCGACCGACAGCTTCGTTCGCGTTATCGACTGCGCGGCTGACAGTGTGGTGGTGCGGATCCCCGCTGGCCCGAAACCGAGCTCGCTATGCTACAATCCACAGCTCAACCGTCTCTATTGCGCTATGTGGGTACTGGACGAGGTGGCCGTGATTGACTGCGAGACGGATGCCGTAATCACCAATGTCTGGGTGCGCGGAGTCGAACCACGGGATATCTGCTACGACTCAGCAACGAACTGCGTCTACACCGCGAACAGCGTTAGCAGCTCAGTGTCGGTGATGGACTGCGCAGGCGACACGGTCATCCGGCTCGTACCGGTCGGGCTCTGGCCGAACCTCATAACGACAGGTCCCTCAGGCAAGGTCTATAGCGCGAACAGCGGTGATAACACGGTATCGGCGATTTCCGTGAGCGGCGTGAAGACGGTCCATACCGGCCACAGACCAATCGCGCTGAGCTTCGACCCGGCGAACAACAAGGTCTATAGCGCCACTGATTACGCCCTGGTTTCGGTGATAGACGCGACCCAGGATACGGTCCTGGCCGACATCGGAACTGGTCGGTACCCGGTGGCCCTGTGCTACAACCCGGCCGGCAACAACACCTACGTTGCATGCGACTATGATGATGTTGTCGACGTAATCGACGGCGCATCCGATACCGTGGAGGCCGTAATCACGTTCTTCGTCTGCAGCCCCGGCCCGCTCTGCTACAATACGGCGAACAACCACCTCTACTGCCTGGACCAATACAATGACCTGCTGTTCGTCATCGACGGCGATTCGAACCGAGTGCTAAGGACCATTAAGACCCGTGCTGCTCCGTCCAATCTCGTATGCAGCCCGTTCAGCAACAAGGTCTACTACACCGATTGGTACGATAGCACGGTTTTCGTCCTCGATTGCGCGGGCGATAGCATGGTTGTGGGCGTCGACATCGGCCAACGGCCAGGTGCGCTGTGCTGCAGCGACGAGGGCAACGTATATGTGGCGCACGGGGGCGGCGTTGCGGTGGTCGATGGCGGCGGCGATTCCGTACGTGCAGTAGTGCCGGTTGGTTACAATCCATGGGGTCTATGCTACGACCGGATTGACAACAAGGTGTACGTTGGCAATGGCTCCGAGAACACCGTAGACGTAATTGACGTGGGAGTTGATTCGCTCGTAGCGACCATCCCGCTGCCGACCTGGTACTATTCCGCGATGTGCTGGAATGAGAACCACGACAAGCTGTACGTCGGCGGCACGTCCTGCGACAGTGTCGCGGTCATCGATTGTACGAGCGACACGGTTCTCAGGAAAGTCCAGATGCCCTCCCCGGATGGGCTGTACAGCGATTCTGTCTGCGATAAGGTCTACGGTGTTGACCGCTGGGAGGGCTATCTGCACGTCATCCGGGCGGCGACTGATACGTTCTACAAGAACCTGCGGGTCGGATACATGACTACCGTTCTGGACAACGGCAAGCAGGGCCCGGCGAATCGGCTCTATTGCGTTGGCTGGGAGTCTCGAAGCGCTGCGGTTGTCGGCGCATACAAGATGGACAGCGTCATCTGTAGCATTCCGGTTGGGTCCGAACCGGTTGCCCTTGCCTGGAATCCCACACACTCGCGAATCTACGTGTCGAACTCAGGCAGCTCATGTATTACCGTGATACGCGATACGTTCGGGGTGGGGGTGGAGGATGGTCAGCCTCAAGCCTCGAGTCACAAGCAGCAAGTCACGGTCGTGCGGGGAGTGCTGGTACTGGGAGTAGGCAGTAGACAGAATACAGCATACAGGGCGGAGTTGCTCGACATCAGCGGGCGGGAAGTGATGGTACTTCATCCCGGCGCGAATGACGTGCGCCATCTGGCTCCCGGGGTCTATTTCTTGCGCGGAGAGCCGCAAGCCATCATCAAGGTTGTCCTCGCAAGGTAGGCGGAAGCTGTGAGACACATTGCTGCTTTGCTCATCTTGGTCTGCGTAGTGCCGCTCTCGTTCGGCCAGTACGTCGAGACCACCCTGCCCCTGCCGGATTCGTTCTCCGGATTAGCAGACGTCAGGTCGGTCGCGTACCACTCGCCCAACAACACGATGTACGTCTGTGGGGCGGACGGCCCCCTCCTTGCGGTCGATGCGCGCACCAACACCAAGCTGGCCAGAATCTCCGTCGGGCCTGGTCTGCATAACCTGCTTTGTAGCGACCCCCGAGACAACAAGATCTACAGCGCTAGCAGCAACGGAGCGATGGTTGATGTTATTGACGGCGCGACGAACAGCCCGGTCAAGGTGATTTCGGTCGAGCGATCCGTTACCGACCTCGTATACAACGAACTGGAGGACAAGCTGTACTGCGGCAGCGGCGGTGACAGCCTGGTCCGCGTCATCGACTGCGCGGGCGACAGCGTTTTGGCGCGCGTAGCGGTCAGTTATGGGCCCCGCTCGCTCTGTTACAGCCCGCAACTCAACCGCGTCTACTGCGCGCACCTCGACCGGGATGAAGTGAGCGTGATTGACTGCGCTGCCGATACCCTCATAGGTACTGTCTGGGTACGCGGGGTCGACCCGCAGGACGTCTGCTACGACTCTGCTACGAACTGCGTATACACTGCGAACAGAGGTAGCAACACTGTTTCGGTGATAGATTGTGCTGCGGACACTTTGTTGCGGCTTGTAGCAGTTGGACGCGCACCAGATGCTGTCATCTCAGGTCCTCAAGGTAAGGTCTTTTGCGCAAACGATGGAGACAGCAGCGTTACGGTGATATCAGTCAGTGGTGTCAAGACGGTGCGGGTCTGCCGGTTCCCGGTGTCGCTCAGTTACGACCCGGTGAACCACAGGGTCTATTGCGGAACCAACACTCAGAATCGGGTCACGGTGATAGACGCAGTGCAGGACACAGTCCTGGCCAATGTTGAGATTGGCTCGCGCTCACCGACTTTGTGTTTCAACCCGGAGGGCAACTGCACCTACGCGGCGGGCTCAGACAAGGCAATCGTCACTGCCATCGGCGGGGAGTCCGATACCGTCGAGGCGGTGATTTCGTTTGGTCCCTGCTACCCTGGCCCGCTCTGCTACAACACCGCGAACAACCGCCTCTATTGCCTGGACGACATCAGAGGCCTTCTGTTCATCGTTGACGGCGACTCGAACCGCGTGCTGAAGACACTAGAGACGCCAGCAACCGGCAACGGCTTCGACACGCTCATCTGGAACCCGGTCAGCAATAAGGTCTATATCATCAGCTCGGGTGGCCGCACAGTGTCGATTCTCGACTGCACTGGCGACAGCGTTGTGGCGACGTTGGAAACGGGTCTGTATCCGTTCGCTCTCTGCTACAGCGAAGACGGCAGAGTCTACGTGGCGAATCAGGGCGGGGGGGGCGTCATGGTAATTGACGGCAGCGGCGACACCGTGCGCACCGTCGTTCCGATCGATGACCATCCACGGTCGCTCTGCTTCGACCGGGTTGACAACAAGGTGTACGTCAGCGGGGGATCCGCGCGAGTGGTGAAGGTTATTAGCGGATACGACGATTCGGTCGTGGCGACAATCCCCGTGCCGCATTCAGACTTCTACGCAACGGTCTGCTGGAACCAGAATCACAACAAGGTGTACGTGAGCGGCCCCTACAGCGACAGT
>CAZSUX010000084.1:0-10502 GCA_964610135.1 uncultured bacterium
TGGACGGTACGTGGGATTTCAACAACAACCACACCTACGGCCAGCTCGCCGACTCGGTCGACATGTACTCGGACGTGTTCGTCGGTCGGGCTCCTGTCTACAACGTGGCTATGGCCCAGAACTTCGTCAACAAGGTCCTGAAGTACGAGCAGGATCCGCCGACCGGTTTCATCAAGAAGATGAATCTGGCAACCGCCATTCTCTGGTCCAGCTACGAGGAGCGGCCGATGCAGGAGTCGATTGCCCGGATGACCGGCACGGAATGGGTCGACCAGAAGTTGTATGAGCGGACGGCTACGCTCTCCCATCAGGCCGTAGTTGACTCGATGGATGACGGCGTCGGGATGTCGCACTGGGACGGCCACGGCAACGAGAGCGGCATCTACATGGGTTCCGACCCGTTCTTCAACTCCACTGATGCCGACGCGATGGTGAATGGCGACAGGACCGGTGTCGTGGTTTCCATCGCCTGTGACTGCGCGGCTTGGGACTGGGTGCCGGGCGGCGACTGCATGGCTGAGCACATGGTCAATCGGGTCGGCGGCGGCTGCGTCGCGACCCTGATGAATACGCGCTACGGGTATGGCGCCTATATCAACGGCCAGGGCTACGTGCCCGGACCGTCCGAGCGGTTGGACACGACGTTCTATGCCGGGGTCTTCTACCATGGCACGCCGCACATCGGTCAGGCCCTGGGACGTTCGAAGGCCTACTGGGCGCCGTATGCGGATTCGCTGTACCAGTATGACATGCAGCGGTACTGCATCTACGACCTGAACCTCCTCGGCGACCCCGAGACACCGCTCTGGACCGAGGAGCCGACCGCGCTCAACGTGTCACATCCCGGGGTCATCAACATCGGGAACAACATTCCGTACTCGGTCACGGTGACGGCCGCGTACGATGCGCCGGTGGAATCGGCCATGGTGTGCCTGAAGAAGGGCGACGAGGTAGATCTCAAGGGCTGGACCAATTCCAGCGGACAGGTGACGCTCCACGTATCCGCCCAGACTCCGGGACAGATGTTCATGGCCGTGAACGCGCGGGACCACTACATCTTCCAAGACACGGTGCTGGTGATTTCCAGCACGCGCTACGTTTCGCACCTGCGTTCGAGCATCCTCGACCCGGGCCCGGGCGGCAACAACGACTCGATCCTGAACCCGGGTGAGACCGTGAAGATCCCAACCTGGGTCAAGAACTGGGGCCAGCAGACCGCGAACTCGGTTACTGCCAAGCTGCGGACCTACGATCCCAACGCCCAGGTTACCGATTCGGCCAAGACGTTTGGCAACATCAGTGCCGGAGATTCAGTCTACACCGGTTCCAACGGGTTCGGTCTGCACGTGAACTCGGGGCTGGCCAACGGCTACGGCGTTGTCTGTTCGCTTTACTGCAAGGACGCGCTCGACTCGACCTGGGTCTCAGTTGTCACCTTGATCGTCGGGACGCCGGTGCTGGGCAAGCAGTTGGTGACCGTGGTTGACTCGGCCCACGGCGGGAACAACGACGGCCGGATCGACCCGAGCGAAACCGCGGACCTTATGATACGCATTGGCAACACCGGCCTGGGGCACGGGTACGACTGCCATGCCGTGCTCAGGTCCGGCGATGCGCGGTTCACGGTCCTCAATGCGGTCGCGAACTACGGTCTGATCCGCAAGGGCGACAGCGCCGCCAACGCCGCCGACCTGTTCACCGTCTACGCCGACGGCGCAATTCCCCCTGAGACTCCGATTCCCTGCACGCTTCACTACTACGCCGACGGCGGCTACGTCAAGTCCGAGCCGTTCACGATAGTCGTGGGTGAGTTGCGCGTGAGCGACCCGATTCCGGACGGTCCGCGCACGCCCACGCTCTACTATGCCTACGACGACAGCGATGTGCTCTACATGGCGCACCCGACCTACGACTGGGTCGAGGTGAACGCGGTGGGGACGGACATAACCTTCGCGCAGAACGACGACGTCGTCCTGGTTACCCTGCCGCCCGAGTTCGGGCCGTTCAAGTTCTACGGTCAGAGCTTCACGCAGATCTCTGTTTCCGCAGACGGCTGGATATGCCCAGGCAACCACACGACCGACAACTACGACAACGCCGGTCTGCCTGACCCGACCGACCCGCCGGGCATGATCTGCGCGAACTGGGATGACCTGTACCCGAGATCGGGCAGCGGCGGCGCGGGCTATGTCATGTACTATCACGACACGGCGAGCCACCGATTCATCATCGAGTACGACAGCGTCCGCTACTACTCCGGCTCGATCCGCGAGAAGTTCGAGGTCATAATCTACGACACCACGATCACGACCTACTCGGGTGATAACGCCATCCTCGTCCAGTACATGACCGCGAACGGCTACACCAGCTCGACGCTCGGCATCGAGGACCCGACCGAGGCAGTTGCCATCCAGGCTCTGTACAACGGCAACTACCACAAGGCGGCTGCCCAGCCGATTGTCGCCGGCAGTGCTATCCTGTATACGACCGACCCGCCGACAACCGGTGTGTCGGACAAGTACGGCGCGGCAGGAGTGCCGGTCCAGCTCACGCTGAACGTCTGCCCGAACCCGCTGCGGTCCCGGGCTGCGATCGCTTGGACGCTACCGGTTGCTGGCCGCGTGAGCGTCAAGGTCTATGATGCCGCAGGCAGAGCCGTCCGCGACCTCGTGAGCGAGAACATGGACGCGGGACGGCATTCAGTAACGTGGGACGGCCGCGCCGCCGACGGCAGGCGGATCGCGAATGGCGTGTACTTCTGTAAGCTCGCGACTGTCGTCGGAGCCCGGCAGCAGAAGATAGTGATTGCCAAGCGGTAGGACTGGCTGCCAGTATCACAGGGGCGGGCTTCGGCCCGCCCCTTGTCTTTCTCTGGTCCAGGGGTGTCAGTTTGGACCATCATTCCCTTGGCGGAGGGAGTTCCCTGCAAACACCGCTTTGGTTCGCCATGAGGCGACTGGCCGGCGCAACGTTGACCGGCTTGGCGGTGGCGGTATCATGTATGGTTGCCGGTGAGGACAAAAAGGAGTGTCTCCATGAGACAGTTGCTTGTGTTGCTGGTTCTTGTTTCTGCCCCGCTCATGGCCGGGACGGTGGCGAGAACAGCGAGTTTTGACAGAGGTGACCTGGTCATCTCTCAGCAGGACGGTTTTGATAACGTCGAGCTTCGCGGCGGAGCGGCGTTGGTTCAGCCCGGAGCTCCGCGCGTGCCGCGGGTCGTCCAGCGGGTGCTCGTCCCGGCCGGTGCCGAGCCGACCGGGGTCGAACTCGTGGCGGCAGAATGGACCACGATTCCCGGGCGCCACAACCTGGCGCCGGCCCAGCCGGACGTGCCCCTGCCAATGCCGGGCAGGACTTTCAACCTGCCGACCTATGCACAGGACCCGGCAGTCTACTCGGTCAACGCCTACTATCCGGTGGACTGCGTCCGGCTGCTCGAATCGGGAACGTTGGCCGGGTACCGGATGGCGTCGGTCGAGCTGCGGCCGGTACGGGTGAACCCGGTTTCGGGCGAGCTGCAGCTCGCGACGCGCATCGAGTATCACGTCAGATATGATGCCGGCAACCGCGATGCGTATGTACCCTCGCCGGAGCAGCGCGAGTACTATGCCGGGATGGTGCGCACGATGGTGGTTAATCAGAAGGACGTCGGGCGCTTCGCGCCGTCGGTCCGCCATTCGTCGCTGCTGACGCTGCCGTCCGGCTACTACGAATACGTGGTCATCAGCGCGCCGCCGCTCGACACCTGCTTTGGCAGGCTGACCGCGTGGAAGACCCTGAAGGGCGTGCCGGCCACGACCGTGCTGCTTTCCTACATCACGGCTAACTACTCCGGATACGACTCCCAGGAGAAGATCCGCAATTTCATCAGGGACGCGTACGAGAACTGGGGCACGCGTTACGTGCTGCTCGGCGGTTCGGCCGACCACAAGACGAGCGGGCAGAACATTATCCCGACGCGCGACTGCTGGTACATGGTCCAGGGCATTGGCGGCTACAATGACGAAGACACAATTCCCTGCGACCTGTACTACGGCGGGCTGGACGGTACGTGGGACGCGGACGACGACCACGTCTACGGCGAGACCAACGACCAGGCGGATATGGTGAGCGAGGTGTTCGTGGGCCGGGCGCCGGTGCGCAACGTGGCTCAGGCCCAGAACTTCGTGAACAAGACACTCACCTACGAGCAGAATCCGCCGTCCGGGTACCTGCGCAAGATGTTGCTGCCGACCGCGATTCTCTGGTCGAGCTACGAGGAGCGGCCGATGCAGGAGTCGATTGCCCGGATGACGCCGGACGGCTGGATTGACGCGAAGCTGTATGAACGGACGGGCACCCTGTCGCGGCAGCGGATGCGTGACTCGATGAATACAGGCTACGGCTTGGGCAACTGGATCGGTCACGGCGACGAAAACGGCATCTATATGGGTGGTTCAGCCTACCTCAATTCCAACGACGCCGACGGGCTGACCAACGGTACCAAACAGGGAGTGGCCAGCTCGATTGCCTGCTTCACCGGTGCCTGGGACGAGGTTCCGGGCGGCGACTGCTTCTCCGAGCACCTGATGAACCGGGTCGGCGGCGGCTGCGTCGGAGTCGCGATGAACTCGCGCTACGGGTACGGAGCGCCACCCAATCCGGGTCCGTCGGAGTTGCTGGACACTGTCTTTATGTCGCGGATGCTGAACCACAGCGAGTACCGTGCCGGTCAGGCGCTGGCCTTCTCGCGCGCCTGGTGGGCGCCGTACGCGAATTCAGGCATGATGCGGTTCTGCATCTACGAGCTCAACTACCACGGCGACCCCGAGCTCTCCGTCTGGACCGAAGAGCCGACGGCGCTCAGCGCGTCGCACGACGGCGTCGTATACATCGGCAACAACATTCCCTACTCGGTTACGGTGACGACCGCATACGATGCACCGGTGGAGTCGGCGCTGGTGAGCTTGAAGAAGGGCACCGAAGTGGACGTCAGGGACTGGACCAACGCCAGCGGCCAAGTCACGTTCTACGTCTCGCCCGCGACCCCGGGGCAGATGTTCATGGCGGTGAACGCGCGCAATCACTACGTCCTGCAGGATACCGTACAGGTGATCGCCCCCACACGCTACGTGTCGTACCTGCGTTCCGCCATCCTCGACTCGGGACCGGGCGGAAACAACGACTCGATTCTGAACCCGGGCGAGAACGTGAAGATACCGATGTGGGTCAAGAACTGGGGCCAGCAGACCGCGAGCTCGGTCACTGCCAAGCTCAGCACCTTCGACGCGAACGTCCAGATCACTGACTCGGCCAGGACTTTCGGTGACATTGGTGCCGGCGACTCGGCCTATACCGGGGAGAACGGCTTCGGCCTCCACGTCAATTCCGGGTTGCCGAGCGGGTATACGGTTGTCTGCTCGCTCTATTGCAGTGACGCACTCGACTCGACGTGGGTCTCATCCATCACGTTCCTCGTCGGCGCACCGGTACTGGCCAAGCAGGCGGCGGCCGTGGTTGACTCGGCCCACGGCGGCAACGACAACGGCCGGATCGACCCGAACGAGACCGCGGACCTGATGGTTCGCATCGGCAATACCGGCATGGGCCACGGGTACAACTGCCATGTCGTGCTTAGGTCAGGAGATGCGCGGTTCACGGTCCTGGATTCGACCGCGAGCTACGGTCTGATTCCCACGGGCGACAGCGCCAGCAACGCCGCGGACCTGTTCACCGTCCACGCCGGCGGCACGATCTTCCCGGAGACCCCGATACCGTGTACGCTCCACTACTACGCCGACGGCGGCTACGTCAGTTCTGAGCCGCTCACGCTGGTGGTCGGCGAAATGCAGGCGACCGATCCGATTCCGGACGGCCCGCGGACGCCGACCGTCTACTATGCCTACGACGACGTGGACATTGCGTACGCGCCGCACCCGACCTACAACTGGGTCGAGGTGAACTCGGTCGGTACACAGATGTCGTTCTCGGACAACAATTCCGTCGTCGCGGTGCCGCTGCCGGCCGAGTTCGGGCCGCTCAAGTTCTACGGTCAGCGGTTCACTCAGGTCTCGATCTCGGCGGACGGCTGGATCTGTCCGGGTAATCATACGACGCCGAGCAACGAGAACGTCGCGTTGCCTGACCCGAACAGCCCGCCGGGGATGATCTGCGCGAACTGGGTAGACCTGTACCCGGTGTCAGGCGGCGGCGGGGCCGGCTACGTCTACTACTACCATGATACGACCAACCACCGGTTCATCGTCGAGTATGACAGCGTTCGCTACTACTGGGACAGCAGACGCGACAAGTTCGAGGTCATCATCTACGACACCACGGTCGCGACCTATTCGGGTGACAACGCCATCCTGGTTCAGTACATGACCGCGAACGGCTACGCCGGCTCTACCGTCGGAATCGAGGACCCGGGCGAGGCAGTCGCCATCCAGGGATTCTACAACGGTAGCTACCACCGGGCCTGCGAGCCGATTGCTCCGGGCCGGGCTATCCTCTACACGACCGACCCGCCGTTCCCGACCGGCGTGGCGGAGGAGTACAGCCTTGCCGGAGTTCCGGTCCAGCTTGGGCTTGGTGTATACCCGAATCCGCTGCGTTCGCGGACCGCAGTCGAGTACGCAGTGCCGGTCGCCGGACGCGTGAGCATCAAGGTGTACGACGCCGCAGGCAGGGCCGTCCGTGACCTCGTGAGTCGGAATATGGCCGCAGGCCGGCATTCCGTCACGTGGGACGGCCGGGCCGCTGACGGCAGGCGGGTGGCAGAGGGAGTCTACTTCTGCAAGCTCGCAACGCCTGCCGGAACCCGGCAGCAGAAGCTGGTCGTTTCCAGGTAGTAGGTCTGGATAGCGGTACGGGGCGGGCCTTGGCCCGCCCCGTGCTTTGTCAGAGTTGAGTCAGTGAAGCCCGCGCGCGAGCGCCCGGGCAACGGCCTGCGTGCTCTGGCTGCTGCGCTTTCGCAGTCCGCACTCGGGGCAGGACCATGTGTAGCCGAGCCATGACTGGGTCTCGACCACTCCCAGTCCGCACTTCGGGCAGCGCGGCGGTTCCTCGACATAGAAGTCGTGGCGCGGCGACCCGGGTTCTGATGAGGGGTTACGATGGGGCCGGCGGATTACGTCCCAGCGCACACCGTTGAACATCATCCGGCTGCGTTCGACTCCTCCGGGCTGAGGCGGAGGCTCCGGGCGGGGCGGCGAAGCAGAAGACAGCGCGGCGGGCCGCGGCTTGCCAATCTGAGGCTGCGCAGGCGGAGCCTGGGCATCGCGGCGCCGCCGGGCCAACCGTACCAGCCAAGAGATGACCAGGTAGAACACCACGAGCTGGATAATGACGGGTATTGCGCGATTTGCCATGGTGGTCTACACAGTCCTTTCAATGGTTTCGGATTCATGGCGGAGTATCGAGTACATCAGCAGGTCTTCGAAGACGCCGCGGCTGCAGACGTACTGGCGGAGCAGGCCTTCTCTGGTCATGCCCAGCTTCTGCATGACGCGTCCGGAAGCGGGATTGCGCGGGAAGTGCATCGCCTGGATACGGCTCAGGCCCAGAACGTTGAAGCCATAGCCCATCAACGCCCGGACTGCCTCAGTGCAGTAGCCCCGGTTCCAGTATTCCCTCGCGACCATGTAGCCGAGTTCTCCCCGCTGGTTGTCCTTGTTGACCGAGAGGCCCATGGAACCGATGACAGGTCCTTTGGGCTTGAGGGTTACGGCGAGCCTGACTTCGGTGCCCTGTCGGAAGCCATCGGCGTGCGTGGAAATCCACTTCTCGGCGGCCCCGTCCGGATACGGATGAGGTATCCCGAGCGTCGTCGAGGCAACCTCCCAGTCCGCGCACATCTGCTGTACGCGCGGCGCATCAGCCAGTGAGTACGGCCTGAGCACGAGCCGTTCGGTCTCAAGCACGGGCAGGTCGTCACTTACGGCGATGTTCACAGCTTCTTTGCCACGAAGAGCTGGGTGCCGGAAACGTAGTCGTAAGGCCGTCTGTCGTAACCGCCGTATACGGCAACGACTTCGTATCCGGCAAGGCGCAAGAGCAGGTGCATCTCGCGATTGTGGATCCAGCAGAGGGTGAAGCTGGCCGGGTAGCGCCTGACCGTGCCGTCGTCTCCGATGCGGTCGACGTACTGCCATGCCTCCATGGTCTGCTTCGCCGGGTCGCGTTTGGTGACGTTCGTCACGACCATGTCGCGGCCGGTCTCCGGGTCAGGCTCGACGCGAGTCATCGTTTCGGAACGTGAAGCCAGCCGGTCGTGGTACGGCGCGAAGATGTTGAGCACCAGCCGGCCGTCATCCGCCAGGTACTCCCGGACCGAGCGCAGACAGGCAAGCTGGTCGTCGCTGGTCAGCAGGTGCAAAAACGAGTTGAAGGCGCAGAAGACGAGTCTGAACTTCTGCGAGAAGCGATAGTCGCGCATGTCCGCGCACTTGAGCGCGACCCGGGCCTGGACCTCGCGGGGCTCCTTGTCGAGCTTGGCCTGCAGCTTGTCGAGCATGGCCTGGGACATGTCGATGCCCGTCACCTCGAATCCGGCGCGAGCCAGCGGCAGGACCACCCGGCCCGTGCCGCAGGCGAGCTCGCAGACCGGTCCGCCGGTTTCCTTCGCCATGTCCAGGTAGAACGGCACGTCCTTCTGCTTGCCAGCATGGAGCAGGTCGTAGTACACCGAGTAGCCGTCGTATTCAGACATCTTCTAGTTATCCTTCCTCGGTTGCCGCCGGCCCACAACGACTCGGCGGAACTCGAAGAAGTAATCCCGCGGGCCGGTGCCCCATATCCTGATTATGCCGGTCCCGCTGCCGTCAGGATCAAGAGTTGCGTCGTAGTCGCCCCAGCTTGGGTGGTTGAGGTTTCGCACGTCGCCCAAGGGCTGTATCGCACGGCCAGTGATGCGCAGCAGTCTCTGCCGGAAGACGGCGTCGATGTCCCCGGAGCTGCTTGTGTGCACGACTTTGACCTCAACCGCCAACACCGTACCCATGCCCGTACGCAGGGGCAGCATTCCTCCCAGAGCGAAAGGCACGAAGGACGAATCACGCTTGGCTGCGGGCACGAGGTCGTCAGACACGAGGAAAGACGTCTGTCGGCTCAAGCTGCGTGCGTCTCGGTTCCATTCGAGCAGGTCGTAGAGGGTCGGGCTCACGTCTGACTGCGACCTTGATACCAGCAACTGGTTGCGACCGAGGTTCTGAAAGTCGGCAACGGACCAGAAATAGTCGGGCATGATGGGATCGCCGTAGCCGAGCTTGGCATGGTCATTCCAGAGCACTTCCAGTCTCTTGCCGGCGTATCTGCAGACGTAGACGCAGTACTTCATCCCCATGTATCTCTTGCGCCAGCGGCCGTTCGTCGTCGTGTCGCAGCATGCTATCAGTTCATTTCTGCCGTCGTTGTCGATGTCGCCCACGACCATCTGGCGGATCGCCTTCGGCAACGCTACTGTATCGGGCACGAACCCCGTGCCGCGTCGGTTGTAGATCAGCACGAGCGTGTCCATGGCGACGATTACCTCGTCGTCGCCATCGCAGTTCACATCACCGGTGGTCCAGAACGCCTTACGTTTCCGCATTGCACTGCCACTGCCTGGGCTGATCTCGAAGTTGACAGTGTCGGACAGCAGTAGGGAGTCCTGCTGCATGAGCGTTGTATCGTGCACACGAAAGAAATAGATAGCGCGTGGTCGCGGTATTGCGAGGAGTTGGCTCTTCGAACCCATCAGCGTGACCGCTCGCATGTACCGGTAGCCGAACTCACCGACCGGCGCCCGGCCTTTGGCGACAACCTTGGTCGTGATACCCTGAGTCGACGCCGACCGTTCCGAAGCGCACGAGTGAGCGCAGAGCACTACCAGGAGCAGAGCGGCCGCTTGACTTGCACGCATTCGCTATCGGATCTTAACTACCCTTGCCACGGTCCGCTCAGCGTCGGTCCGAATGAAGTACACGCCGGCAGGCAGGCGGCGGAGGTCGTTGACTCCGGCCCGCAGCTGCAGCACACGGCGGCCGGTCGCGTCAAGCAACTCCGAACGCCGAGCGCCGAACGTCGAACTCGGGAGCACCATACAACCGCGGACGACGGTCGCTGTCAGCGTTTGGCGGTTGGCGGTCGGCGGTTGGCGTTCCGCAATGCCCGTCGGCACTCCGAACCAGGTGAGAATCAGTTTCAGCAACTGCACGCGGCTGTAGTACGTCGGCTTGGACCCAGGCCGGTTCACCGCCTCGAAGCCGACGCCCATGTACACAACCTTGCCGCCGGACGGCACCTCGCGCCGGGTGGCCGCGTACTTCACCGCGACCGAGTCGTAGACCAGGAATCCAGCGGAGTTGCCGAGCGGCGATATCACGTCGCGGGAGGTCTGGTTGCCTGCGCCGTTACCGCCGGTAGTCGCCGTGCCGGTAACCGGTGCTCCGAGTGAGTCCTGCCGATTGCCGAAGGCAAAGAAGCCCGACCAGCCCGAGGAATCGAACCGACAGCCGCAGACGCTCTCGAGGAACGGGGAGCCC
>CAZSUX010000085.1:0-10469 GCA_964610135.1 uncultured bacterium
TAGGCTACGGCCGCCTCGCCCGTCGCACAGACGCGCGGCCCGACCGGTATCTTCAAGAACGCGGCGCCGGTGTTGGCCAGCACCAGTGCAGGCGCTAACAAGAACAGAAGTACAGCCGCATGTTTCACGTTGTCTCCTTAATCTCCGCGTCTCGAATTACTAATGACTAATTCCCAATTCCTGATTAAATCCCAATGGACCGATGGCCGACCGGCATTCATGCCTTAGACATTTCCTGATTGATTAGTCATTTGCCATTAGGAATTCCTTCATCGTATTACCGAAAGTTTCCCGACCTTGCTCTCGCCGTCCTTGGCCACAACGAGGTACACGTAGATGCCACTTGCCACCCTGGCGTCCCACTTCAGGTGTCCGTCGCCCGACTCGGTCGCGCTCCAGACCAACTGCCCTGACGCGTCGTAGACAGTCACGCGCGCTCCCGCGGTCAGGCCCTGGAAGTGGATGGCGTCGTGCCCGGGGATTTGGTGCGGCTTGAAGGGGATTGGCGCTACTCGGAGTGAGTCAAGGTCATGGTGGGGCGAAGAGCCCTGCGCGGTCACGGTCAATACCAGGCTATCCCTTGTATGATAGCCGAGCGTGTCGTCGGCGTCGATTGTGAGCAGGCCGGCATATCCTTCGAACGGCGTGCCGACCGGCAGGACTATCGAGAGTGTGCATTCCACGGCCTGTCCGACATCGAGGTGAGAAGGCAGATTGAGCAGGTAGATGCTGTCGACAGTGTCTTGGGCGGAGTAGAGGTACGCACTGAAGCCGGTGATAGTCAGCGACGAACGGCTGGGGCCGTCTGACGTATCCGGATTGTAGGAACTGCCGGTATTTACCACCATGAACCTGGCCTTGGCATAGGGTGAGTAGGCCGGCTGAGTGTGCAGGTCCAGCGTCTCGCGAGCCACGTCCAGGGAGTCGTCGTCTATGTCGAGGTCACCCAGCTTCCCTTCGATGTGTGCGTAGAATGACTCATGCACCGGCGCCCCAGTCGAGTCTATGCCGATGATGGTAACAGAGCCTGAATAGTCGCCTCCCACAAGCCCCGGCGGCACGTACACTGCGAGAGTACAAATCACGGTCTGGCCCTGCGCAAGGGAACGGGGCAGGTTCGGGATGAGGATGCTGTCGAGCGTCCCGCCCGCCCCGGCAAGCGAGCCGGTGAAGCTCAGAGAATCCACAGGCGATGCGCTCGGGCCGTCAGCCGTATCAGGGTTGTAGGATTCGCTCGTGTTGGCGAGGACGAACTGACCGAGTGCGTACTCGGTGTATTCCGGCGGCGGTCCGGACGAGACTAGCCGTGGCCGAACCCGAATGGTGTCGGCGATAACGTCAAGCGAGTCGTTGTCCACGTCGAGGTCGCCGTACATCGTAAACAGCGCCGAGAACCTCTCGTCTACAAACTCGCCGGCCTGGTCCTTGCCGCGGATTCTGATTGGTCCCGAGTAGGTGCCATCCCTGAAACCGGGCGTCAGGTACACCGCCAACGTACAGACCACTGTCTGGCCCTGCGCAAGGGAATCGGGCAGATTCGGGATGAGGATGCTGTCGAGCGTCCCACCCGGGCCGATGAGCGCACCGGTGAAGCTCAGTGGACCTACCGAGGACAAGCTCGGCCCGTCAGTGGTATCCGGGTTGTACTCCGCACTCGTGTTGGCGAGGACGAACTCGCCGACCGCATAGTCACCTGCCTTGCGCCGCAGTCGTACCGTGTCGGCGATGGCATCAAGCGAATCAGGGTCGATGTCGAGGTCCCCGAATGACTCAAGGAAACGGAATACCTGCAGTCCTTCTCTGCCGTACGCTACGTAGGCGTAGTCGCCGGCCGCGGCCACGCCATTGGCCCAACCCGGCAAGTCGTAATACCCGACCTCGGCCGGGGACTCCGGATCGCGGACCGATAAGACCCTCAACCCGGCTTCGTCGGCAGCGACATAGACATGGTCGCCGCTGGCAGCCAGGCCATTTGCCCAGCCCGGCGTGCTGCAGTGTCCGACCGGATACGGGAATGCCGGGTTGGTCACGTCGAAGACTATCAAACCTGGATAGTCGAAAACCAAATAGGCGTATTCGCCGACCACGGTCACGCCGGCGTACGAAGGGTTCAGCGTCCAGACGTGGCTGACTACAAAAGGATGAGCCGGGTTGGAAACAGAGATGACCCACAACCCGAGGCTCTCATCGGCGATGAAGGCGTGGTTCCCGCTTATGGCCACGTCCCTGAACGAACCGGTCGTGTCGCAGTACCCGACCTCAACCGGGTGCGCCGGGTCGGAAACTGAGATGACCCGCAGCCCGGCAGTCCCGTCAGCAACATAGGCGTAGTTGCCGGCGACGGCCACATTGCGGGCACGGCCCGGCGTTCCGCAAGTCCCGACCTCAACCGGATGCGACGGGTCGGCGACCGAGACAACCCGCAGCCCGGCGGTGTCATCGGCGACGTAGACATACCCACCAGTGACGGCAAGCCCATAGGCCCTGCCCGGTGTGTTCAGGTGCCCGACTTCAGTGGGGTGTGTCCGGTCGGCAACGGAGAAGACCCTGAAGCCAGAGTCTCCGTCTGCGACATAGGCGTACGCTCCGTTCAAGGCCACGTCGTACGCCTCTCCGGGCGTGTCCTGGCCGCCGATGTGCATCACGCGTAAGGAATCGGCGGCCGGCGCACTGCCGACCAACAACGCGGCCAGGCAGCAAATGGACAGCTTCACTCTCATCGCCACCTCCTACTCTGCAATGATGATCTTCCAGACCGCTTGTGGCTTGCGGCTTGAGGCCTGCGGCTCCTCGATGACGAAGTGCACACCGGGCGCGAGAGCGCTCACGTCATTCGCACCGGCATGCAGGCCGAGAACCTGGCGGCCCGCGATATCCAGTAGCTCCGCCCTGTATGCTGTATTCTGTCTACTGTCTACTCCACCAAGCACCAGCACCCCGCGCACGATGTTCGGCATCTGGTTGATGGATCTCACGTCGGCATTCTGCGTTTCCTCGACTCCTACGCCATAGTACTGGTATATCTGCAACCCTCTCTCGCCATGCGCGACATAGGCATAGCCTCCGACCAGAGCCACGCTGTTGGCCGCACTGCCAATATTGTAGCGCCCGACTTCGGCTGGATGCGCCGGGTCGGCAACCGTGACTACCCGCAGACCCTTGCCAGAAGTCACAACATATGCATGACTTCCGCTCACGGCCACACCCCTGGCCGACCCGAGTGTGCCGCACCCCCCGACGTCCACCGGATGCTCCGGGTCGGCGACTCGGATGACCAGCAGTTGCGTAGCCGACGAAAGTGAGACTGCGTAGGCGTAATATCCGCTCACCGCCGCGGAACTGGCTTGGCCTGTCGCGTACCTGGAACTGACAACAGCAGGATTCGACGGGTCGGAAATCGAGATGACCCAGAATCTAGGACCGGTGACGTAGGCATAGTCGCCACTCAAGGCTACGTGGTTCGCGCCCGCGGAATCGCAGCGCCCGACCTCGGCCGGACGCGCCGGATCCTCAACAGATATCACCCGCAGCCCGGAATCAGCAGATGCGACATAAGCATAGTCCCCCACAACCGCTACGCCCCTGGCCGCGCCCAGCGAGTCGCAGTATCCGACCTCGACCGGACGCGCGGCGTCCGCGACCGATATCACCCGTAACCCGGAATCCCCGGCCGCCACGTAGGCATAGGTCCCGCTCACGGCCACACCCACGGCGCCGCCGGGCGTGTGGCAATGCCCGACCGTAGTCGGATGCGCCGGGTCTGCGACTGAGATGGTCCACAAGTCCTCACTCGCCACAAAGGCATAGTCCCCGCTCACGGCCACGTCAACGGCACTGCCGGGAGTGTTGTACTGACCGACTTCAGTGGGCCAGTCCGGATCGGCAACCGAGATGACGCGCAGGCTGCCGTCCGTGACATAGGCGAAGTCCCCACTCACGGCCACCCGATTGGCCGCGCCCGGCACGCTGCAGCACCCGGCTTCCATCGGATGTACCGGGTCGCCGACCCAGAAGGTCCGCAACCCGCCCACGTCATCAGTGACACAGGCATACGCGCCCTTGACGGCCACGTCATAGGCCATGGCCGGCGTGCCGCGAGATGCGACCTCAACCGGATTCACCGGGTCGGCTACCGAGATAACCCGCAGCCCACCGTTCAAGTCCGCGACGTAGGCATAGCTTCCGCTGACGGCCACGCCATGAGCACGGCCCGGCGTGTCGCAGTATCCCACCTCAGATATTTGTGGCAGCTCGGCAATCGAGATGACACGCAACCCGTCGCTTTTAGCCGCGACATAGGCATAGTCGCCGCTGACAGCCACGCCACAGGCATCGTCCGGCGTGTCGCAGTGTGCCGCCTCAAACGGATTGGCCGGGTCGGCGACGGAGATAACCCGTAGCCCGAAAGTGTCATCCGCGACGTAGACGTAGTCCCCTTCTGCGACCACGCCACGTGCAATCCCCGGCGTCGCGCAGCGCCCAAGCTCCGCCGGATTCTCCGGATCGGCAACCGAGATGACGCACAACCCGTCGATGCCCTCCGCGAGGTAGAGATGGTTGTGCATACAGCAGATGCCGAGGACTGCGCCTCTCGTCCCAATTTCTGACAGCTTCACCGGAGAGCCAGGTACGCTGACGTCCAGGACGTAGACTCCGCCGCCCGCGCCAACGAACGCCAGGTTCCGTGCCGAGTCAACCGCCACCGCCGCCACAGGTCCAAACGGCCAACAACCGACCAGCCGGACGAAGAGCGAATCGGCGGCCGGCGCACTGCCGACCAACAACGCGGCCAGGCAGCAGATGGACAGCTTCGCTCTCATCGCCACCTACTACTCTGCAATGATGATCTTCCGGACCGCTTGTGGCTTGCGGCTTGAGGCCTGCGGCTCCTCGATGACGAAGTACACACCGGGCGCGAGAGCGCTCACATCATTCGCACCGGCCTCCAGGTCCATCACCTTCCGCCCGGCTGCGTCCAGTAGCTCCGCCCTGTATCCTGCATTCTGTCTACTGCCTACTGCGCCGAGCACCAGCACCCCGCGCACGATGGTAGCTCCACCATTCGTCGCTCGGACTTCGGGTTTCGACATTTCCGCGACCGCGGGGTTCGGGTCCATCTTGCCCCAGATCCGGTCCGTGTTGTAGGTCTTGTTCCCGATTGCTCCGACCCAACCCTGATACACTAGGAACATCCGGCTGGCAGGGCCCAGCGCCAGCGCCGGATTGGCTTGACTTCCCATCTGCCGGACCACCACTCCGCTGTCGGTGACCACTCCGGCCGGCGTCACCCGCGCGCCGTAGATCTCAGCACTCCCGGTTCGGTAGTCTTCCCATACAACGAGGAAGTTCCCGCCGTCAAAACCGACGGCAGGAACAAACTGGTCGTTGTTCGCGTGCACGATCTCAAAGCCATCCGGGTCAAGCACCGAGCCTCCAGGCGCTACCCGCGCAACGTAGATGTCGGAGTAGATGCTTCTGCGGTAATCCTCCCAGGCCACGAGGAAGTTCGCGCCGTCAAAGGCAAGGGCAGGAGCGTACTGGCCGTTCTTGGCCTGCGAGAGGGCGATGCCGTCCGGGTCGAGCACCGCGCCGCCGGGCGTTACCCGCGCTCCGTAGATATGGGAAATGGTAGTGTCGCGCCAGTCTTGCCACACCACGAGGAAATTGGTGCCGTCGAAGCCAAGGGCAGCAGAGGTCTGCCAGTGTGGCGCCTGGGAGATGGCAAAACCACCTGGGTCAAGCACCGCGCCGCCGGGCGTCACCCGCGCTCCGTAGATGTCGAAGTCGAAATCGCCGAGAAAGTATCTCTGCCACACCACGAGGAAGTTGGTGCCGTCAAAAGCAAGAGCAGGATGGAGCTGACGATCCATCGCCTGCGAGATGACGATGCCGTCAGGGTCAAGCACGGTTCCTCCGAGCGTCACCCGCGCGCCATAGATGTCAGGCTCGACCGGGTTGTTGCGGTAGTCCTGCCACACCACGAGGAAGTTCGCGCCGTCAAATCCGACCGCAGGATACCACTGGTCATCTCCAGCCTGCGAGATGACAAAGCCCGCCGGGTCACGCACCTCGCCTCCGGGCGTCACCCGCGCCCCGTGGATGTCGGAGTAGCCGCCGCGTTGCTCTTCCCACACCGCGAGAAAGTACGTACCGTCAAAACCGACTGCGGGGAAATCCTGGTCCATGGTCCCCCGCGAAATGATGAAGCCGTCTTCGTCAATGACCAGGCCCGCGGGCGTCACTCGCGCACCGTACATGTCGGGCTCTGCCCGATTGTTGCGGTAGTCCTGCCACACCACAAAACAGTTGTAGCCGTCAAAGCCGCAGACAGGGGAGTATTGCGAGTTCAACGCCTGGCAGATGACAAAGCCACCGGTGTCAAGCACCGCACCTTGCGGCGTCACCCGCGACCCGTAGATGTTGAAGCCGGCGGCGCGGTTGTCCTCCCACGCCACGAGGAAGTTCTCGCCATCAAAGCCGATGCCGGGAAAACCCTGGAGCCCTGACTCCTGCGAGATAGTGATACCATAAGGATCCAGCACCGTGCCGCCGGGCGTCACCCGCGCCCCGTAGACGCCATATTCAAGCGGGGGGCCGTAGCTGGACTGCCACACCACAAGGAAGTTCGCGCCGTCAAAACCAAGCACCGGAGCGCCCTGTACTACGCCTCCGGACCGCGAGACGGCAAAGCCAGAGGAGTCAAGCACGGTGCCGCCGGGCGTTACCCGCGCCCCGTAGATGCGGGTCCGCGTTGCGGTGTCGCGGCAGTCTTGCCACACCACGAGGGAGTTCGTGCCATCGAAGCAGACGGCAGGGTCGTAGCGCGCGCTGTCCGACTGCGAGACAACGAAGCCCGATGGGTCAAGCACCGAGCCTTGCGGTGTCACCCGCGCGCCGCAGATGTCAGGCCTGTCCAGGACGCGGTCGTTGTCCTGCCACACCACGAGGAAGTTCGCCCCGTCAAAGCAAAGGGCGGGATGAGACTGGGTATTCGTCTCCTGGTTGACGACGAAGCCACCCGGGTCAAGCACCGCGCCGCCGGGCGTTACCCGCGCTCCGTAGATGTCGAAGGCGTGACCCCTGCGATAGTCCTGCCACACCACGAGGAAGTTCGCGCCATCAAAGCCAATAGCAGGATACTGCTGGTCGTATCCCGCCTGTGAGATAACAAAGCCCAGAGGGTCCAGCACCGTGCCCATTGGCGTGACCCGCGCGCCGCAGATGTCGGAGAAGCTGCCGCTGCGGCGGTCTTCCCACACAACCAGGAAATTGTCGCCGTCAGAAGCGATGGCAGCGTCATTCTGCGAGCCCGGCGCCGGCACGAGCGTGCTGCTTGTATCAATCAGGAACTCACCGTTGTCCGAAGACTGCTCGCCGCCGAGCTCGGACAGGCCGGGAAAACGGTTGCGTAGTCTGGTCGACAGACGACCCAGGTCGTCCCGCCGCAATCCGGACATGTCCTGGTGCCCGTGAACCTGCCCGATCACTTCTTGTGGATCGAATCCGGGCCGCGAAGCGGTGACCGGCCGGGGCGTTGTCTCCGGCGACCAGCCGCTGCCTGCCGACAGGCAGCAGGAGACGACCCATAGCACACCTGCAATTCTCACATTGCCTCCCTACCTCGTGACAACGACCTTGCGAACGGCTTGCGCCTGTGCTTCCCGCAAGAAGTAGACGCCGGACGCAAGAGCGCCCACATCATTCGCACCTGCCTTCAGGTCCATCACCTTCCGGCCGCTCGCGTCCAGCAACTCCGCCCGGTCTCCGGTCTTCTGTCCCCGGTCTCCTATCCTCAGTACGTCGCGGACGATGGTCGGATTCGCCGCCACTGCTATGCGGTTGTCGTTTGTCGTCTCTGCTACCCCATCGCAAGTGAACTGGAATATCTGCAACCCCTTCTTCCCATACGCGACATAGGCATAGTCTCCGACCAAAGTCAACCTGTTGGCCGCGCCTCCGACGTTGCGGCCCCCGACCGCTGCCGGATGCGCCGGGTCAAGGACTGAAACCACCTCCAGCCCGGCAGCGCCACCCGCAACAATGGCATAGTCCCCGCGCACGGCCACACCCAAGACGCCGCCGGGCGTGGAGCAACACCCGACTACCACCAGATGCTCCGGATCTGCTACCCGGACGACCCCAAGCTGCGAAGCAGAGAACCCAACGTACGCATAGTACCCACTCACGGCCACGCAATTGCCACCGTAACAGGAACCGACTACTGCGGGGTTCGACGGGTCGGAAATGGAGATAACCCACAACCCGTAGCCGATAACATAGGCATAATCCCCGCGCACGACAACGTAGCCGGCGCCGAGCGAGTCGCAGTGTCCGACCTCAATCGGATTCTCGGGGTCGGCAACTTGAATGACCCGCAATCCCGAGTCGCCGTCCGCTATGTAGGCATAGTCACCGCTCACCGCCACTCCCCCGGCATAGCCGGGCGTATCGTAGTGCCCGACCTCAACCGGATTCGCCGGGTCGGCAATCGAGACCACGCGCAGCCCGGAGTCCCCTGCGGCTACATAGGCATACCCCCCGGCTACTGCCACACCCAAGGCGCCGCCGGGCGTGTGGCAATGCCCGACCGTAGTCGGATACGCCGGGTCGGCGACCGAGACGGTATACAAGTCCGTGCTCGCCACACAGGCAAGGTCCCCGCTCACGGCCACGTCGACGGCAATGTTTGGAGTGCTGTAATACCCGACCTCGACCGGCCAGGACGGATCGGAAACAGAAACTACGCGCAGGCTGCCGTCCGTGACATATGCGCAGCTCCCGCTCGCGGCCACCCGAGTGGCCCGGCCAGGCGTGTCGCAGTACCCGGTTTCCTGCGGATGCGCCGGGTCGAGAACCCAGAAGACCAGCAACCCGATGACGTCATCTGTGATGTAGGCGTACACTCCGTTGACGGCCACGCCAATGGCCCTGCCTGTGGTGTAGTGGTACCCAACCTGCGTCGGGTTCGCCGGGTCGGCAACCGAGATAATCTGCAAGCCGGCGAAGTAACTCGCAACATAGGCATAGTCCTCGCTCACGGACACGCCGCAGGCGTAGCTCCCTATGACGTAGTACCCTACCTCGACCGGCTGCGTCGGATTAGCTACTGATATGACCCGCAGCCCGGCAGCGTCAGCCGCGACGTAGGCATAGTCCCCCTTCACCGCCACGTCCAATGCACTCTCCGGTGTGCCGCAGGAGCCGACCTCAACCGGATGTGCGGAGTCAGCAACCGAGATGACCCGCAGGCCCATCTTGTCATCCGCGACGTAGGCATACTCACCGCTGGCGGCAACCTCCCTGGCAGTGCCGGGTGTGTTGCAGTACCCGAGCACAATCGGATTCACCGGGTCAGCAACCGAGACTACGCACAGCCCGGCCGACCCATCCGCTACATAGAGACGATTGTCCAGATAGCAGAATCCCAGCACCGAACCGCTCGTGACGATTTCTGATAGCTTCACCGGCGAGGCCTGCACGCTGATATCGAGGACGTAGACTCCTTCGCCCGAGCCCACGAAGGCCAGGTTCCGTGCCGAATCAAGCGCCACCGCCGACGCGGGTCCAAACGGCCAACTGCCGACGTGGGTAAGGTAGTACGAATCAGCGGCCGTCGCGGCGCCGGCCAGGAGTAGGACCAGACAGAATGCTAACGCTGGAGTTTTCATCGTTACCCCCGGTAAGATGTGATGAATCTATGGAAGGTCTGCGCTTCAGAGACGCAATCACCCCTGGCACAAGCCGAGTCGTGCCGCTGAAGCGCTGATGGCATGCGGCGGATATCATGTTTGCCTCGTCGATATTTTCGGCCGAATTCCCGCATTGTCAAGCGTCCCCAGGGCCGGGCGGAGGCGTTTCCGTAACACGTTGATATATAGAGGCTTGCCCAACGAGAGAGAGAGAGAGTCCAACCACCCCTTGACGTCACCTCGCATGTCAAAGGGTCTGCAAAACCCCTCCCAGCCGCGACTCGCCTCCGAGAAAAACGGCAGCTATGCTACTTCAATCCAAGGATGGCGCTACTTGCGGTGAAGGAAACGGTCGAGGCCGCCGGTACGCTGGCGCGGGTGATCAGTCAATGCATTTCAGATTGCAGATTGCCGCGGCCACGGGCCGCGAGTTCCCAGGTTCCAGGGACCAGTGTCCAGGTCCGAGCCGGCCTTGGCGGTCTTGGCGGTTATCCTCTCCGCGTCCGTACTTCTGACTTCTGACATCTCACATCTGACTTCTTGCTTCATCTGTCCGCGGGTATCCGCGTTCATCTGTGGTTGACCATTTCCTCGCCCGCCACTGGAATCCTGGATTCCCTGACTCCTCGACCCCTTTCATGGCTCTTCCGGTTATTGACAACCGGAACGCCTCCGCTAATCTGCGTTGGTGCTCATCAACGCAACCAACATCAGCAAATCGTACGGCGCTGAAACGGTACTCGCGAGCGTCAGCTTCACCATCAGCCCGGGCGAGAAGAT
>CAZSUX010000086.1:0-10460 GCA_964610135.1 uncultured bacterium
ATCCCTCTCTCTCCGCTTCAATTGGCGAGTGACGATTGGCGATTGTCGAATGCCCGGAAGTGAGGAATACTGATGAGAGCGCCCGGGGGAATTGATGGTCCTGAGTAGACGAGGTATCCCGAGTCTGCTGCTGTTGGCAGTCCTGGTGCTGCCGGTGGTGGGGCAGGCGCGCACGTTGCGCCTCGTGAAGTCGCAGCGGAGGAACATCCCGGGAGAGGCGGCGCAGGCTGGCCGTTTCCTGCAGTCTTACACGACCATGCAGGAAGATCAGCCGCCGTTTGAGCGTTTCCGGTTCAAGCCGACCGATGCCGACCTTGCCCGCATCAGGAAGTTGCAGGCCGGCGGGACTGACACGGTTCGAGTTCTTTGCCTCAGGGTCGAGTTCCAGCCAGATACGACTCCGCTCACGACCGGCGACGGCAAGATGGACACGCTCGGGTTCCTATCACCGGATTCGGGTCTCTTCTACGACCCGCCCCATTTCAAGCGCTACTTCGAGCGGCAGATGGAGGGGTTGCGCAACTACTACCGGGCGCAGTCGCTGGGCAAGTTGTACGTCGAGTTCACCGTGATGCCCTCTGGGGAAAAGGCCAGCTACCAGTTGCCGCGCGAGATGGAGTTCTACGGGGATACGATATCCTATGATGCTATCGAGATCGGGCTGGTGCGGTTGATGCGCGACGCTTTCAAAGTCGCTGACGACGACCCGGAGCTGCACTTCGGCGACTACGACGAATTCATCGTCTTCCATGCAGGCTCGGGCCTGCAGTCCGATTACGGTCTGCGTGGCGATTCGCCGTTCGATCTGTTTGCGGGCGAGATTCCGGCTGGCGCGATTGAAGCCTACCTGGGCGAGCCGTACATAACCGTTGACTCGGGCCGGACCCACATCGAACAAGGAACCGTGCTGCCCGAGATGATGCGCCAGGACACCATGTACGGGGATGAGACCAACATACTGGGCATGACCGGGCTTGCGGGCACGCTCTTTCACGAGTTTGCGCACCTGCTGGGTGCATACGACCTGTACGACGTGACTGGGCTGACGATGGGCGTGGGTGGCTGGAGCCTGATGGGCTACGGCAGTTGGCTTGGTGACTACGGGGCGGGCGCACCGCCCGGCGTGATCCCCGGTTTCCTTGACGCGTACCATCGTGCCCTGTTCCTTGATACCCTCACCCAGGTGCGGACAGTGAGGGTGCCGCTTGAGTCGATTGCAGTATACGCCGCCGAGATGGACACGGAGCTGTTCAGCCAGCGCGGTGACACGGCCCGACCGACGATCGTGAAGATACCGATAACGCCGGACGAGTACTTCCTGATTGAGAACCGGCAAGTTGACGTCAAGCAGCCGGACACGATCGACGTGGACGTCGAAGATGGCGTGGTCATCGCGGTGGGCGGCAATGAGTACGACTTCTTCCAGCCCGGCTCAGGCCTGCTCATCTGGCACATCGACCAGAAGGTACTGGCCGACTACGGGCCGTACAATGCCGTCAACATTGACCCGACGCACAAGGGGGTGGACCTGGAAGAGGGCGACGGCGTCCAGGACTTTGACGTGTCGTACTGGCAGTCGCGCGCACCGAACTACGAGGTCTACGGGTACAAGTACGACGCGTTCTCCAAGGGAGGGTACAACGACAGGTTTACTGCCAAGACCAACCCGAACTCGGACGGGTACAAGGGCCGGAGTTACCTTGACGTCACGCTGCTGGGATCTGTGGATTCGACCTCGCGACTGAAGGACACGATCATCCCCGTGAAGATCGGGTGGGACCTTTACCAGCCCGGGTTTCCAAAGAACACTGGTACTGCGCCGCTCCTGTCGGCGTTCGCCGCGGACATCGATGGCAACGAGACGCTCGATATCGCCGTGATTGACACCGCCGGCGGACTCAAAATCTGGCGTGCCGACGGCTCGGTGCTCCGCTATCTCAATATCGGTACCACGACCCGGGCCGACCTAGCTATTGGCGACGTCACCGGTGACTCGCAACTCGAGGTCGTGGTGGCAGGCAATGACACGTCGGTCAGGGTCGTCCCGGTTACGGGAGCTCCGACCCGCATCAAGGTCGGGGACCGGGTCTTTGCCGCGCCGGTGCTCGCAGACCTCGACGCGGACGGCAAGAAGGAGATCATCGTCGGTTCGACCGATATGAAGCTGTATGCCTGGAAGGGCGACGGAACCCCGATGCCCGGGTTCCCAATCGCGGTCGGCTCGGAAATCCGCGCACCCGTCGCAGTGACCGATACGGTCAGGCCGCAGATTGTGCTGCTTTCCGGTGACGGCAGGCTGTTCCTGTTCAACCCGGACGGCTCGCTCGCGAGTGGTTTCCCGCTGGTCCTCAGCAATTCTCCTTTCTATGCCAAGGCCCAGCCCCTGGTCGGCGACTTCGACCGGGACGGGAGCAAAGAGATTGCCGTTATTGCCGGCGGCGAGCACGACTACCGTTTCTACGTGGTCGGTCTGGATGGCGTGGTCAGGTTTCAGTCCCGCGAGTTCATACGCAGCCCATTCACGGGCACTCTGGCGGCCGCCGATGTCAACGCCGACGACCAGATTGATTTCCTCGCCGCTTCGATGAACGAGCTGCTTGCGCTGAACCGCAACGCCACGCTTGTCACAGACTACCCCTTTACGCACGAATCCACCTACACGACCACGGAGCTGGCCGGTAACTGGATTATCACATTCGACGTCCTCTTTCAGTATGTATCGTCACCGGTCGTGGCCGACGTTGACAACGACATCAATGGCACGTTTGACGTCGTCATCGGTTCTCCGCAGTACGGCCTGCTCGGGTTCAATGGTCGGACCGGCGAGCCGCTCGAGTTCTTTCCGCTGATGGCGACCGCGGGAATCAGCGCGGTGCCGCTCGTGGTTGACCTTGACCGGGATGGAGACATCGAGCTGGCCGCCGGGTCGGATTCGGGCGTGTTCTACGTGTGGGACATGCCGGGCCCGGCCTCCGGCATCAAGTGGCCGTGCGCGTACCACGACCCCTGCCATACCGGGCTGGTTCCGGATTCCGAAGTGCCGGTCTGGCAGCCGGGCAGCAGTGCCAAGCTCGTGGACAAGCTCTACGTGTACCCGAATCCGGCCGCAGACCAGGCGATGGTGAGGTACAAGCTCGGGCCGGGGCAGAGTGCGGTGAAGCTGCGGCTGCTGGATATGGTCGGCGAGCCGGTCGGTGAGGAGATGGAGGGTCAGGCAGTGCCGGGCATCGATAACGAGACCATCGTCAAGCTTGCCAAGGTTTCGCCCGGCACCTACATCGTCCGGGTGGCAGTGACGAACTCGGGCAAGACCGAGGTGAAGTTCACCAAGCTGGCCGTAGTGAGGTAGACTACGGCATTGCGGCGAATGGCGAACAGCGATTGGCGATTGGCGATGGGGCTGCTTGCGGCTGTGCTGGTCGCGGCAGTAGCCGTGGCTGGGCCAGCTGCGCTGTACGATAGCGGCCACCCAGGCCAGCTCATTAAGATGCGGACTCCGGACAACCCGAGACCGCTGCCCAACGGGCAGGTGCCGCCCCGGCACGCAAGGAATTGCAGATTGCAGATTGCAGATTGCAGATTGGGCGGCGTTGACGGTGTCATCAAGGACGATTTTGTCTGCAACGACGATACCGCGAGCGGATGCAAGCAGCTTGCGCCCAAGCTGGGAGTAGACGCGTTGGGCAACTTCGTGGTGAGCTGGTACGAGTTTCGGGATGGTGACGCGGACGCGTGGTTTCAGCGGCTTGACTCGGCCGGGAACAGCATCGGAGCGAACGAACGGCTGAACACGGACATCTCCCTGGGGTGGCAGGGTGACCCGTCGAGCGCGATGGGGGCGGACGGGCGGTTCCTGTTCTGTTGGGAGGACCGGAGAGACATCGGCAATTCCGACCTGTTCGCTCAGCGGTTCGACGCGGCGGGCACGCGGCTCGGAGACAACTTTCGGGCAAGCGACTCCGCAGCCGGCGGTGACCAGAGCATGTCGGGGGCCTGGATTACTCCGAACGGAATGGCCCTTTTGGCATGGGACGACCGGAGGTTTGGTCTGACCGGCGACATCTTCGCCCAGTTCCTGAATCCCGACGGCACTCCCAGGGACACGAACTTCCGGGTCAATGATGACCCGGTCGGGTACGCGAACCAGTACGAACCGGAGGTATCCGGTGACAGCTCGGGCCGGTTCGTGGTCGCATGGCAGGACGGCAGAGGTCAGGCCGGCATGGACTGGAACGTATTCTGCCAGCGGTTCAACTCGCAGGGCCAGCGGCTCGGTCCGAACATCCAAGCGACGACCGACACCAGTACCCAGTGGGCCCCCAACGTTTCTTGCGGCGTGAACGGCGGATTCGTCGTGACGTGGGACGATCGTCGAAACGGCAACTGGGACGTCTACGGCCAGCGGTACGACGCCGGCGGCAACCCGGCCGGTCAGAATTTCAAGGTCAATGACGACATCGGCGTCACCAGCCAGCTTGGCTCCGGGGTTGCCGTGAACCGGTATGGCGAATTCATGGTTGTCTGGACCGACGGCCGGGGCGGTGAGAATGACGTGTACGCGCGGCGTTACGACGCCGGCGGAAATCCACTCGGCCCGAGCTTCAGGTTGAGCGACGTGAGTACCGGGAGCCAGACCGACCCCAGCATCGAGACGAGGCCGGATGGCGGATACTGGGCCGCGTGGGCGGACGCGCGCTCCGGCAACGCCGACATCTACTGCCAGCGCCTCAACCGGAACGGCGGCAAGGTCGGGGCCAACTTCCGGATCAATGACGACCACGGCAGCGCACTCCAGCGCTGTTCGTCCATCGGCATGGACGCGCAGGGGCTCATCTGCGTGGCATGGGAGGATGAGCGGAACGGCGCGACCGATATCTACCGATGTGTGACGGACGCCGCGGGAAACCTGCTTGGCGCGAACCTGCGGTTGAACAGTGACGGGTCCGGCGGTGCTGTGCAGTACTACGCGAGCGTGGCCGGTGGCAACGGTCGGTTCCTTGCGGCGTGGACCGACATGCGGGCCGGGTCGGATTCCACCGACATCTATGCGCAGTATATGGACGCCAGCGGCACGCCGGTCGGGTCCAACTTCCTGGTGAACTCGGACGGCGTGGGCGCCTCCCAGTGGTACCCTTACGTGGCAATGGACTCAAGCAACAACGCGGTGATCCTGTGGATGGATACGCGTGGCGGCCAGTACCAGATGTACTGCCGCCGATACGACTCCAACGGCAACCCGCTCGGACCTGAATTTGCCGTGCAGGATACAACCGGATATGGGTACTATGGAAGTGCAGCCATGAACCGGAGCGGACGGTTCGTCTTCGCCTGGATGGATACACGCTCGGGGGCGTCGGACATCTACTGCGAGACCTACCGGGCCGATGGTACGCCCATCGGCGGCAATATTCTGGCAAACTCCGACGCGCCCGGCACGTATCATGGCTATCCGTCGTGCGCGATTGACGAACAGGGGCGGTTTGTCGTGGCTTGGGAAGATACCCGCGATGATGTGTATGACGTGTACCTGCAGTGGTTTGATTCGTCCGGAACGAGGATTGGTGGCAACGAGCGTGTGAATGACAATTCGATTCCGGGTGACGCCTACGCGCCGAGCTGCGCCTTCGCACCGGACGGCAGGCTGGCGGTTGAATTCAATGACGAAAGGGACTTCCCCGGCAACCCGCAGATCTACTGCCAACGGTTCAACTCGGACGGCACGCGCATCAGCTTCAACAAGGTGGTGAACGGCCCCAACCTGTTCCCGAACAACCATCACTGGACCGTGGGCCAGAGTATTGCAGCGAGTGATAACGTGCTGGCGTTTGCCTGGGCCGACAACCGTCGGCACAAGGGGTTTGACATCTATGCCAAACTCACCGACTGGGACCTGATCGGGGTCGATGAGGAAACGGGGGACGAGGGGCGGGGGACGAGGGTCGCGGGTCGGCCGAGTATCGTGAGGCGGCACGGGCGGCTCGAGACCGGCATGGCGACGCCGAGCGGAGTGGCCTCGCTGTACGACGCATCGGGCAGGCTGGTGCGACGGGCTTCATCGGCCCACCGGGTCGGGTTTGACCTGCGCGGGATCAGTCCCGGTACCTACTTCGTCGTGACAAGAGATGACGCCACGCTTGATTGCCGCAAGGTTGTTGTAGAATGAGGGAGTGATTATGGTCTGGAGTACGCTTTTTGCTTTGACGGTCGGTATCAATCCATCGGCCGGCGTGCCCGCGTCCAAGCCGTCACCGCGCGGCCGTGCGATTCTCGCGTCGATGGCCCTGCCCGGGACCGGTCAGATGATTCTTGGGAGCGCCAAGCGCGGCGAGGCACTGCTCTGGCTGGACGGTACCCTCTGGGCGCTCTGGTCCGGCTTCTCATGGTATAGCTCGGCCCGCGAGCATGACGCGCGCATCTTTGCCGGACGCGAGGCAGGTGCGGACCTGACCGTCAGGGAGTCGCGCTACTACCGGGCGCTGGAGCAATACGACAATGCCGACCAGCACAATGAGGGTGTGCGGGCAGATGCGCGGGACATATACCCGGATGACCCGGAGCGACAGCACGCATACTATCTGAGCCAGGGTTACTTCGGTGCGAAAGCCTGGGATTGGAGTTCGGACTCGTCTCGCTACGACTACTGGGGAACCAGGAGGTCGGGCCGAACCGCTGCGCTGAACGCGCAGTTCGTGGTCGGGGCATTGCTGCTGAACCGGCTGGTAAGCGTGGTCGACTGCGCGTTCTTTGCCGGCAGTGGCCGTTCCGAGCCGCGGGTGGAGTTCCGTCCCGGAGACACCGAACCTGGCATCAAAGTCTGCTACCGTTTCTGAAGCCCGCGGATTGACGCGTCGCCGCACGGCTAAGGTTCGGGTGCTCTGCACCATAGCGAACAGCCGGTGAGACGCGAGCACAAGGCCGACTTCCTCGTCATCGGCTCGGGCATGGCCGGGCTGTGGTTTTCTCACCGCGCGAGCCGCCATGGTTCAGTCCTGCTCGTCACCAAGAAAGCCGACACGGAATCGAACACGAACTATGCGCAGGGCGGCATCGCCGCGGCAGTCGAGTCGGATGACAGCGCTCGGCTGCACTGCGAAGATACGATTCGTGCGGGCGGCGGAGTATCGCACCCCGATGTAGTGAAGCTTGTGACCGACGCCGGGCCCGGGCTGGTGCGCGAGTTGTACGGCCTCGGCGTGCCCTTCAATACCTACGCCGACGGTTCCGGGAATGAGCACTTCGACCTTGGGCAGGAGGGGGGACACCGGCGCCGACGAATCGTCCACGCCCGTGACTTCACCGGTGCCGAGATAGAGCACGGCCTGCTCAAGGCAGTACGGTCAGACCGGAACGTGACGATGCTCGAGGAGCACTTTGCCGTCGACCTGGTCCTGAACGGCGGCGGCCGCTGCTGCGGCGCTCTCGTCCTCGACAAGTCCACCGGCACTCTGGAGGAGGTCAGGGCACGAGTGTGTCTGCTTGCGACCGGAGGTATGGGCCAGGCCTGGCTGCACACGACCAACCCGCGGATTGCGACCGGCGACGGAGTCGCGATGGGCTATCGGGCCGGCGCGAGAATCGCCAATATGGAGTTTGTCCAGTTTCATCCGACGTCACTCTACGGGCATATGTTCGATGGCCGTGCGTTCCTGATCTCCGAAGCGCTCCGGGGCGAAGGTGCGATACTCCGGACTCGCGACGGCCACGCGTTCATGCCGGCGTATCACCCGGACGCGGATCTGGCGCCGCGTGACGTGGTAGCACAGGCCATAGCCACCGAGTTGAGACTGCGCGGCGGGGACTTCGTGCTGCTCGACGCTACGCATCTTGACCCGAACCGGCTGCGCGAGCGTTTTCCAAACATCAGCGAGACCTGTCTGAAACTCGGCATCGACATCACGCGCCAGCCGATACCGGTAGTTCCCGCCGCCCACTACGTCTGCGGCGGAATCGAGACAAACACTTGGGCCGAGACGTCGGTACCGGGGCTATATGCGGCCGGCGAATGTGCCTGTTCCGGCCTGCACGGTGCGAACCGACTGGCCTCGAACTCGTTGCTTGAGGCGCTGGTCATGGCCGACCGGGCCGCGGAGAGAGCGGCGCAGGAATTCCACAGTCCAGAGTCCAGAGTCCAGAGTCCAGAGTCCGGAGTCCAGAGTCCGGAGTCCAGAGTCCGGAGTCCAGAGTCCGACGAGCGGATTGCCGAACTGCGAAGCCGTCTGCAGAAGCGGATGTGGCAGAGCGCCGGGATTGTCAGGACCGACGCAGGTCTGGCAGAAGCGCGGCGTGAGCTCTTGACGCTCGCGGCCGAGAGTGATCAACTGGGGCGGACTGTCGCCGGTACGGAACTGCGCAACCTGCTGGCTGCGTCATTCCTCGTCGTCGAGTGCGCGCTGCGGAGACGTGAGTCGAGAGGCCTGCACTACAATGAAGACCATCCGAACCCGGAAGACCGGTGCCGGCGGGATACGGTCATCAGCCGGTCGGACATCGAGCCAGTACCTGCCTGAAGCGGCGGGGCAGTTGTTCGAACGCTTCGGCAGCTACCTGCTGGTGGAGCGGAGCGTAACCCGCGGTTCGGCCGACTGCTACCTTGCGGACCTGAAGCAGTTCTTCCTGGCGATGCCCGCCGCCGCCGAGCATCCGGCAGCGACCAGCCGCAAGATGCTCCACGACTACGCAAGGCAGCTCGGCGCCGCGGGGCTGGCAAGTACGACTGTCGCCCGCAAGCTCGTATCAATCCGGCTGTTCTACCGTTTTCTTGCCTCCGAACAGCATCTGGCTGCCAATCCCGCCGACGACATCGACCTGCCAAAGCAGCGGCGCAAGTTACCGAGCGTCTTGACCCAGGATGAGGTGGCGAAGCTGATCGAGGCTGCAGGCGCCGCTCCCGACCGATTCTGGGCGTTGCGCAGCAGGGCGATGCTGGAGGTGATGTATGGGAGTGGGCTGCGGGTGTCGGAATTGCTGAGCCTCGTGACGGGCGGCGTGGCGCTGGCCGACGGTTTCCTGCGAGTGATGGGCAAGCGGAGCAAGGAGCGGGTGGTCCCGCTCGGACAGCCCGCAGTCAACGCGGTACGTGACTACCTGAGCGTGGCCCGGCCCCACTATGCCGGTAAGAGAACGAGCCCGCATCTGTTCTTGAACCATCGCGGGGGCAGGCTGTCGCGTATGGGATTTCTCAAGATTCTACGCGCATGCGTTGCGCTGGCCGGGATCAATCGCCGCGTGACGCCGCACACACTCCGGCATTCCTTTGCCACGCACCTGCTGGAAGGCGGGGCAGACCTGCGGGCGGTGCAGGAGATGCTCGGTCACTCAAGCATCGTCACGACTCAGATCTACACCCATGTTGACCGGGAGTACCTGAGAGAAACGCACCGGACGTTCCACCCCCGCGGGTAGAGATAGCTCAAGCGCAAGCGAAGAAGCTCAAGCAGACGAGCTGTGCGGGCGAGATCGCTTCAGTTTCGCCGATGTTCCGTACGACGTACGACCGGCGTGTCCAGTGCAGCCTACGCCGGAACCGGCGTGAGGGTATAGACGCGGGCAAGGCGTGCAGCGGCCCTGACGTCGCCGCGCCTCAGCGCCTCGCGGACGTCATCGAGCTTGTAGGCGTCCTCAAGAGCAAGATAGGGCGACCAGCCCTGATCCGCCTCAATCAACTCAACGTCAACTTCGGCCACGTATTCGCCCTCATGCACCAGCTTCGTTCGATGTCGTGTTCTCATGTCAATCTCCTCTTCATGGCGGCATCCCATCGCTTCGGATCCGGGCGATAGGCGGTGACCAGAACTGCCGGACCGTCTTCACCGCGCGGGATACCCCAGAGTACGTGAACTGGATCGCCATTGCGATCACGTTGCAGCACGAGCACGCAGGGCCCCTTGGCGAACGCCGGGTAGTCCTCGACCAGTTCGGCGGAGGCGACGCCCGCGACGAGGTCCCGCAGCAGTATGCCATCCGCTGCCAACTCATCATAGCCGTGCTCTGACACCCGGACTTCGCCCTTCGCGGCCAAGTCTACAACCTGCTGCAACGTATCGGTCACGGCTACAGGTTACTCCAGATGTCCGGCCCTGGCAAGTTCACCGTCAGGGCGGCGCAGACCTGCGGGCGGTGCAGGAGATGCTCGGTCACTCAAGCATCGTCACGACTCAGATCTACACCCACGTCGACCGGGAATATCTGAGAGAGACTCACCGGACGTTCCACCCCCGCGGGTAAGGACCGCGCAAGCCGGTCTTCGGCCGGGTGGAGAAGGGCGAATATCTGCTCGACTTCCGCACCATACGCCGCGACCAGGTTCCCATCATCGCCTTCGCGCTGTTCTCGGCGTTCCAGCAGTAACGCGCACGACCGACCGTCCATCACGCCGAGCGCGGCGGGGAGGGTTCAGGCGAGAGGCCGAAGCTCTCCGGGTCGACACGGCTCCGGTCTTGACTTTGGCCGGGGGAGGGAGC
>CAZSUX010000087.1:0-10394 GCA_964610135.1 uncultured bacterium
TTCAGAATCTCGTGCCCGGCACGTATCTGGTTTCCGCCAGCGCCAACGGGTTCGTGGCGTCAGCGTACGACACAGTTGAAGTGACGGCCGGCAACACAGTGCCCGACGTGAGTTTCACCCTTGAGCCGTCCGGCTACGGGACCGGCGGCATCGCGGGCAACGTTTCCGATTCGTCCGGGCGGAACCAGATTCAAGGGGCCCGCGTATTCGCGTGGGGCAGCGGTGGTCAAGGCTACGCGTATTCGGACGCTGGCGGCAATAACGTGGTCACCGGGCTGGCAGACGGGTGGTATCGAGTGCGCGCCGAGGCGCAGGGCTACTATCCGGCGTGCTACCCGGAGAGCGTCCAAGTGGCCGGGGGCCATGTCACGAGCGGTATCGACTTCCGGCTGCGGCCGGTCGGCAACCTCGTGGCCGGCATCGCCGGTTTTGCCTATGACGGCTATCAGCAGGCCGAGATCCCGCACGCGCACGTGCGGGTGACCGGCGGCCAGGGCTTCTGGGAGGTCTACGCCGGCAGTTCCGGCGACTACGTGCTCGATGGCCTGCCGCCCGGTGAGTACATCGTACAGGCCGAGGCGTCGGGCTACGAGCCCGGCCAGTACCGGGACTTTGTGAGTATCGCGAACGGAGCGGTGGCTTTGTTCATCAGCCCGGCGCTCTATCCGCTGACGTCCGTGGTTGAGCCCCGCGTGCCGACCGGCATCCCGACCGCGTATCTCGTGACCGCGCCCAATCCTGCGCGCGGGCCAGTGAAGGTGCAATGGCAGGTCAAGCAGCCGGGCAGAGGGACGCTCCGTGTGTTCGACAACGCCGGTCGCGCCGTGCATACGATTCAGAACGGCTTCCAGGCGACCGGGCGCTACTCGGCGAGCTGGAACGGCGTCTGCGGGAATGGAATGCGTGCCGCCAACGGCGTCCTCTTCTATACTCTTGATGCCCCGGGAATCCACCGGGTCGTCAAGGTCGCGATCGTGGGGCGTTAGCGCCGGAACGTTTGCACCAGAGAGGCGCGGCCGGGGCCGCGCCTCTATCGTTTCAGACAACGGTCGGGCCGCGAGCGACACATGCCCGATTTTCCGCCTCTGTCCGCCTGTAAATAATGCTTGACAGGGAAGAAGCTAGGCCGAGAATGAGGCGTGGGTGGCTGATCAAAGGCGGCCGCCATGGTTCGAAGGAAATCCAGATTGCCCTCCGGGGCAGAAAGGACTCGCATATGCCGAGAGGACAGGCCCTCATGAAGAGGACCGTAAAACTGACCGATGAGATGCAGCCGGTGTTCGGTCCAGGCAAGGTCATCAAGGTTAGTGACCTGAACAAGAAGCTCTGGGCCTATATCAAGAAGCACAAGTTGATGACCGGCCAAGGCCCGCTGATGAAGCGCTCCATCAAAGTAACACCGGACATGAAGCCGGTGTTCGGCCCCAAGGCAGCCGTCAAGATCGGCGAGATGATGAAGCTGCTCTGGGTCTACATCAAGAAGCACAAGTTGTTCTAGTCCGTTCGAAACGGGGCCCCGGGCTCGTGCGGTGACAAACCCGCGCGGGCCCGGAGCCTTTTCTGCAGGCCAAGTCAGAGGTCAAAGCGCAAAAGGCAGAAGGCAAAATGGCGGAGTCGGACGCGGCGCGGCTAGCGTTCGGAGGTGAAGAAGAGGGCGGTGACCGGGATGCGGTCCGGACCCGGGCCGTGGTAGGATTCGTACCCGGCGCCGAGGTCGGGAAGCTCTCTCCTCGCGACTGCGTCCCGGTAGCGTTGGTAGGCTTTTCCTACGTCCTCGACCGGGGCCTCTCCCGCCCCCTGGACAGAGAAGCGCTCGATTGTCACCGTCGCACCAGGATACTGCATCGCGACCAGTCTGCGGCAGTAGGCGCCCGGATTTTTCGGTTGGGTATCCGCGCGAAAGGCGACGACCGAGACTCTCAGTCTTGTGCCGTCCTTCATGTACTCGGCCGGGCGATCGGCGTCATAGAAGTGCCACGGCTTGGCAATTGTCGAGAACCAGCTTCTGTTCGGCAGTCGGCCGTAGTCCGTGTTGAAGAGTGAGTCGAAGAGAACGCGGAATCTGTTGACCGGTGTGATCGACTCCGCGGGCGGGGAGTCGAAGCTGCACGCGTTGAGAATCGCGAACCGCTCGGCCAGCTCAGCCGGCTCCGGGTCGTCCCAGTTGAGGACCGAGCCCGGGCCGTGGTCGGCCTGCAGGATGATGACCGGGCGGCGCGGGGAGACTTCCAGTATCCGCTCTACGGTGGCCTTCGTCTTGCTCGTGATGAACTCCAGCTGGGTACGGTACTTCTCGACGTAATCGCGTCGCACGTTCTCCTTGTCTACCGTCTGAAAGCTGCCGCCCTCGGTCATCTTGAAGTAGCCTTGTGGGTCGACCTTCTCACCCTTGGCGCCGAAGACGAAGGGCGGGTGTGGGCTCAGGATGTGGCAGAAGACAAAGGCCGGGTGCTTCAGCCGCGCCGCGTCCGGCAGATGCTCGAACGCGTAGAGGATTCGTTCGCGGTGGAGGTCGAACTGGGACTTCCTGAGCAGCCGGTCCAGGATGAGCGGCAGCGCAGTCGTGCTGATGAGGACGTTCTGGAATTCGCTCAGGGCCCAGCGCGGGGCAAAGTGGATGTCGGCGTTCGCAAGGTCGGTGCCGGTGTAGCCGGAGGCGAACGACGCGATCGTGTAACCGCGCCGCCGGAGTTCCTTCACGACCCGGCTGTCGCCGATCATGCGCACCAGCGACGAGCGGTTCTCCGATTCCGGGCCGAGCCGGTTTGCCACCGAGTCAAGATAGGTCATGTTGAGCGATGAGGCGAGGGAGAGATAGGTCTGGGAGTAGTTGGAGCGGCTGTTCCGTGCCACGGTGAAGCCGCGTGCGTTCAGCCAGCCGATGAACCCGGAGTTGTCGTAGCCGTAGATCGAGTTCAGGATGTCGTCGCGGGCATAGCCATCGAGGATAACGTAGTAGATGTCGGGCTGGCCCGCGATTTCCGCCTGCACTGCCCCCGGCGCATTCGCCTTTGCCGCCTCGCCGCGCAGTAGCGCCGGTGCCCCGGCGACGAGGTTGATGAGGACCAGCGCCACCGAAACAAGGTTGAGAAAGACCGTCAGCCCGCCGAACTCCCGGCGCGACCGGGCGAAGAAGATGACTCCCAGCAGCAGGATTCCGCCCGCAGCCCAGGGAAGGATACCCGGCGCGGCCTTTGCCCCGATTGCATCTGCAACCCGGCCATAGAGGAAGAACAAGGCCAGGAAGAGCGAGACGACCAGCGCGGACCGGCGGCTGCTGTGCATCACGAGCCAGAGCACCAGCCAGAGGCAGAGCGCGGCGGCAAAGGATACCGCCAGCGGCAGAACGAGTTCGGACGGCGCGATCGGTAGCCTCGCGGCGTTGTGGGAGTAGAGGAAGAGAATCGGGGCGAGGGCGAAGAGGAGCGGGTGCAGAGCGAAAGGTCTTCCTTTGAATTCCCGACCGCCGGCCGCCAATTCCCTATTCCCCGTTCGCAAAGAAGAAGGCGACCACGGGCTTGTTGTCCAGCCCGCGGCCTGAGTAGTTGTCGGGTTCGAGCCCGAGGTCAGGCAGGCGGCCAGACTTGACGGCATTGCGATAGGCCTCGTATGCGGCCGGCACGGAGAGCGAATCAGGCCGCGGCCGCCGGACGTAGACGCCGGTCAGACTGCGGTTCTCGCCGGGGTACCGCAGACCGATGAGCCTCCGGGCGTAGTGGGCGACGTCGGCGGGTCTGCGGGCGCTGAGGGTGGCGAACACGAGCACCGTCAGCGGGGCACCTCGCCGGCGGATGGCGTCTACGTAGGCCTCAGGTTGGGTGGCGTCATAGAACCGGTACGGAAACTCGGCGTTCGAGATCCAGCTCCGGTCAGGCAGAAGCGGCAGGCTCTGGCCGAACACGCGGTCGAAGATGAGCCGGAAGGTATTGACCGGCGAGATGGAATCGTACCAGGCCGGGCCGGTCGAGTCGGTCGGGACCAGGTAGGCATTCAGTATCGCCATTCGCTCGACAAGCTGGCGAGGACTCGCGTCGTCCCAGTTGCTGAACGAAGCCGGGCCGTGGTCGCCCTGCAGGATGATCACCGGCGGCCGCGAGGACCGGGCGAGGATGCGGTCGACCGTCTGCCTTGTCTTGGAAGTGATGAACTCAAGTTGGCCCAGGTAGCCCCGGATGAAGTCCTGTCCCGCCGTCTGCCGGTCGTTGGCCGGGGCGGCGTCGGCCTCGCTCAGCGTGAAGACGCCTTCCGGGTTCAGCTTCTCGCCGCGGGGACCGAACACAAACGGAGGATGCGGCGCGACGATATGGCAGAAGGCAAACACCGGGGGCCGCATCCCGGCAACGTCCGGCAGACGTTCGAAAGCGTAGAGGATGAGCTGCCTCCGGACGTCCCACTGGGAATGCCGCGCGGCAAGTTCCAGGATGGCCGGCAACGCGGTCGTGCTGATGAGGACGTTCTGGAATTCACTCATGGCCCACCGCGGCGCATAGTGGACGTCCGCGTCCTCGAACTCAGTGCCGGTGTAGCCGGAGGCAAATGATACGGTGGTGTAGCCGTGCTGCTTCAGGAAGTTCACGACCCGGCTGTGGGCTATCATCTCGATCAACCCTGAGCGGTCGTCCGACTCGGGACCGGCCTTCCGGGCCATGGAGTCGAGGTACGTCATGTTGAGCGAGGATGCAAGCGACAGGTAGGTTTGGGAGTAGTTGGAGCGGCTGCGCGACCCGACGAGGAAACCCCGGCCGCGGAGATAGTCGGTGAAGCCCGAGTTGTCATAGCCGTAGGCCTGCTTCAGCATGTCCTCCCGGGCATAGCTGTCAAGGATGATGTAGTAGATGTCGGGCAGGCCCGTGGTTTCCGCCGCCGGCGCTCCGGATGCGCTCGCGTTCGTCGTCCTGTTGCGCAAGAGGGCGGGGATGCCGGTTACAAGGTTGATGAGGACCAGCGCCAGGGAAGCAAGGTTGAGAAAGACTGTGAACCCGCTGAATTCCCGGCGCGGTCGGGCGAAGAAGACAATTCCCAATAGCAGGATGCCGATAGCCACTGCGGGCAGGAGAACCGGAGTTACCTTGGGGCCGATGGCGCCCCGGGCTCGGCCATAGAGGAAGAACAAGGCCAGGAAGAGCGAGACGACCAGCGCGGCGCGGCGGCTGCTGCGCATCACGAGCCAGAGCAGCAGCCAGAGCCCGAGCGCCGCGGCAGAGGATACCGCCAGCGGCAGAACGAGTTCGGAAGGCGCGATCGGTAGCTTCGCGGCATTGTGTGAGTAGAGGAAGAGAATCGGGGCGAGGGCGAAGAGGAGGTGGTGGAACGGGAAGGGTCGCTTGCCCCGCGGACGAGAACCGCTGGACGGGGGCACGATCAGGATTGGCGGAGCCCCATCAGATAGATGGTGCGTTCAGAGTCCTTGACCGGGAACGAGGCAAGGATAGCGAAGCGGGCCGAGAACGCCTGCTCGAATCCCGCCTGGGTGTAGCCGGGAAAGATGTCCTCGCGGGTGGCGAGCAGCCGTCGGACCTGCGAATCCGATTTCGGCACAAACTCGATTATGAGGGTTCGGCAAATTCCGGCAAGGAAATCCACGATTCGGTCAAAGGGCAGGTTGTTACCGATGGCGAGGTGGTGGATGAGGGCCAGGGCCATTGCGGCATCGCAGGGTCCGCGCTCGATGAGCGACTGGCGTTCTCGGTTCTGCCAACCGGTGGCCGGGCTGGGATTGGTCAGGTCGGAGAGCAGGGGCAGCAGGTGCCGTTCCTCTCGCTTGCGGCAGTCGAGGTAGTTGAGTTCGACTGCGGCCGGGTCGATGTCGAATGCGACCGTCGGGATGCCGCGCTCGGCAGCGATGCGGCTGAACCGGCCGGTGTTTGCCCCGAGGTCCCAGACCGTCTTTGGATCAACCCTCTCCAGGCAATCCGCCAGGATCTGCGCCTTGTGTTCGAGGGACGCGTCCGAGTAGTTTGTAGCGGCGTAGTAGTTGCCCCACTCGGTGCCTGCCGGCTTCCACGTGAGTTTCTTGGTGGTTGACTCAAGGTTGTCGATCAGGCCGAGGAACGACATCCGGCTCATCCTGCGACCGGCGGGTTTGGCCGGCTTGTCGGCATACTTGCGCTGGGCCTGGGCATGGAGATGGATGTGGGTTGCGAGGCCGAGGGCGAGACGGGTCTTCGACGGCAACAGGTGGCCGGCAAGGTCGAGCGGGATGCCGTCGATGTTCACCCGCAGCAACTGACTAAGACGGACATCGGTGTGGCTCATCAGCGCCAGCGGCGCGAGGAAGTGCTGGCAGAACTGGCGATAGGCCACCCACGGTTCGCCTTCACGGAAGCGCTCGAAAGAGAGAGTGTCAATCAGGACCGGACGGCAGCCGCGGAACTGGATGTTGTAGGCGCTCGCGTCCTTGAGCGACATCCCGCGTTCGAGGGCCTTCTTCTCGATGGACAGAGTCGCCATTGCCGCGTCCCGCAGTTGGCTGAAGCACCATTCGTACGCGTAGGAGATAAAGGGTATCGTCTCGGGCTGAATGACCAGGCTGCCTCCGCCGGACATCTGCGGCTCTGAGGTCTCTTGGTGCGGTATCAGGAGTCCCGACTCGGACAGGTCGTGGTAGAGGCCTGACTCCATGAGTTGCCTGTAGTCGGCGCGATAGCTTTCGTTGACCTGGCGGTAGAGCCTGCCGTCACGGCGGAAGAGAAACCCGCTCGGGTCGCGGAACGAGCCGGGAACCGAGGCGTCAGCTATCATGTCCGGAGCCGTCCTTCCGCGGCCTGAAGATGCGTTTGACGTAGGCGATGACTCTCTTCCAGAAGAGACCGATTGCGAAGAGGCCGCCGAGCAGGCCGCCGACAAGGAGCTGAATGATGTAGCTGCCGGTACCAGGGTCGAGGTAGCCATAGGCCGGCCTCAGCAGAATCGGCGAGACCAGCGCCGCGAGGACGAGCATCAGCCCGGAGCGGAGAGAAGGCCGCTTCATGAAAGGTTGGCAATTGTAGCCCAGCGCAGCAGACGTGTCAATCTGCCGAATGGCGCGTCTTTCCTCCAATTGACACGTCCGAACCGGCGTTCTATCATACTCAGTGACCTCGCTCCAAGTCATCCGAGACAAGGTGCGTCGGCGACAATACGAGTTCTCTAGGCATGCCGTCGACCAGAGCATCTTGCGGGACATCAGGGCGACCGAAATGGAAGAAGCGGTGATGGGTCGCAGCGAATTGATTGAGGACTATCCCGATGACAAGCGAGGACCATCTTGCCTGATTCTTGGATTCACGAAGTCGGGACGTCCCCTGCACATCCACGTGAGTCACGCTGACCGACCCATGCTTAGGGTCATCACGCTCTACGAGCCGGGCCCGGACCACTGGGTTGACTTGAGAAAGAGGAAGGACAAATGCTGAGGTAAGAGATGAAAGAAACGATGATTGAGACCGAAGTAACCTACACCCTCGTCTACGAGGGCAAATTCTACGTCATCGAACACGTGCCCGCCCGGGTGTGCAAAGAAACCGGCGAAGAGTTCTTTGCCCCTGATGCGGTTGAGCGCATCCGTGCCTTGATCAAGGGTAACAAGGCACCGGTCCGGATGGTCAGCACCCCCGTCTACGAATATGCGTGACCGGCCGCAGTACCTGGGTCCAATATGATTTCCCCAGGCAGCGCGCGGCAGAACCGCAACGCGGCATGCTGAAGGCACCAACGTCGTTGTTGTAGGGCACGATGTCCTTGACGTCTTCCCGGCCAGCGCGGCCGTCAACGAAGCCTTGAGGGCTCTTGCCCCCGTGATTCTGCGGAGGCGCAAGAGCGGAAGAAGACACAGCGAGTCACGGCACGCAACTGACGGTTTGATAATGAGCAATATCCCCGTTTTCCGGCGGGGCGCGGAGCCAAACAGAGTCCCCGAAATCTCCTAATGCAGGAGCGCAATATGCCAGAACCACAGCGGCGTTGACTTTCTCGGCCAGTAAGTTACATTGACTGCGAGATGACGCCCAAAGTCAGGCAGGTACTTGCCGAACTCCATGCCAGACTGGGAGAGCTATACGGCGAACGGCTCGTCCGGCTTGTGCTGTTTGGCTCTCAGGCGCGCGGCGACGCCCGGGCGGATTCGGACATAGACGTGATGGTAGTGCTCCGAGGAGACGTCAGTGTCGAAGAGGAGCGGCGTCGCGTGCTGCCGATCACTTCTGAGTTGTCGCTGGAGCAGAACGTCGTAATTCTCTGCGTGTACGTGTCGGAACGCCGCTTCGACCAGGAACAGAGTCCGCTGCTCCGTAACGCTCGGGTGGAGGGCGTCGCGGTGTGAACGAACAGCAGAAGGCACTGCTGGCGAAGGCGCGCGAGAGTCTGGACGTCGTCCGCGAGATCGATGCCCGAGGGAGCCATGGATTTGCGGCGTCACGTGCATACTACGCGATGTTCTACGTCGTCGAGGCTCTGCTGCTCGGTGAGGGACTTGAGTACAGCAGTCACTCCGCGCTCATTGCCGCCTTTGGCGAGCGATTTTAGAAGCCCGGTCGGGTCCCCGCGGGCTTCCATCGAATGCTCCTGGATGCGGCGGAATGCCGCCAACTCGGTGACTATGAGGTCAATGTCGAGGTCAGCGCCGGCCTGGCGGGTGAGCAGATAGCGAGCGCCCAGCGGTTCATAGACTTCGTCCAGAACATGCTCGCTTCGACAACCGGGAAGCCGTTCTGACACCGCCTTCGGCCTGCTGCCGATGCGCGTCTGCCTTGACATCAGGGCAGGTTCGGATACAACTAGCCTATGCTATCGGTTCTCAGATTCGAGGGATGTGGAGTTAAGTAAAGTGTCCCCGAAATCCCCAAGTAAAGTGTCCCCGAAATCCCCCGGCACTTACCGGCTGAACTGGAGCGGTGACAGCCAAGGCCGCAAGCTGAGCGCCGGCGCTTACTTCGTGCTCATTGACATGGGCGCGGAGAAGGCTACGCTGAAGGCGATCATCCGGTAGGTCCGCAATTCGGAGGGGCGGACATTTCCGCCCCTCCGAGCTTGGAGTAGCATGATGGTCCAGATAATATTTCTTCTTCTTCTGTCCTCCACCGCCCTTGTCCTTGCTTCCTTCGGGCCGAACGTACGCATCGACCACGAGTATCGGCCCGATCACAGTTGCATCAATTGCGCGATCACTATCGGCCCGGGCGCGCCTTCGAGTCAACCAATATGCGTCGCGTTCCAGGACGATTCGATGGTGGGAATCTTCCATGTTCTTTCCGATGTCATGTTCCAGAAGTCCACCGATGGGGGCAGGACCTGGCTGCCCACCGACGTGCTGGTCCGGGACGGTGACTCCCACGCAGAGGATCCAGACATCACGACCGACTCGGACGGCAATGTCTATATCGTGTGGGAAGATTGGCGTTTCGACACTGCCAGCGTGTCCGACCGCCGGATTCTGTGCTCACGCTCAAGCGACGGCGGGACCACGTGGACCTCACCGGCCAGAGTGGATGACAGACCAGACCGAACGCGAAGCATCGGCACCCCCCGGATTGCCGCGGACTCGGCGGGGAACCTCCTTTGCGCCTGGTTCGACAGGCGAGCGGGAGATGAGGGTCACATCTGGTCATCCGTCTCCACCGACCACGGAGCGACGTGGCGCCAGAACGTACAAGTGGACGATGACACGACGGACGAGGGTGTTTGCCGTCCAGACGTCGTTGTCCAACCGGGAACGAACCACTACCTTGTGGCTGCGCAAACCCCCCGCCGGGTGGGAAGTCACTGGGAAGCCGGTACGACGCTGTATCGTTCGACCGATATGGGCCTGACCTTCCAGCCCGGAGTCCAGACCGACACATCAAGATATGACACAAGGCATCCTCATATCGCCGCCGACCGGGACCATATCATCTGCGACTACTTCGCGGATCCCTTCAGGGTCGGTGACACGATGATCGCCGAGGCCCGCACATTCTACACGCAGGGGGATTCCTGGGGCACTCCCGCACCGATGACCAATCTCGACCCTGACCACGTACTATACTACAGTGGGCCACTCGCCATCTCCGGCGACGGCCGCGTCCACACCGCGCTGATGGTCCAGGATACGTTTGATTGGGACGGCAACATGTACTACACGCGCTCCTCGGACCATGGCGTCACTTGGTCCGACATGGAGCTCGTCTCCGACGACACTACTGTGGATAGCCATTGGCCTGACATCACCGCCGACTCGATCGGCCATGCATACATCGTCTGGTACCAACCCAACGCTTCGCACGGCGAGATCTGGTTCGCGACCAACGCCCCGCTCGGCATCGCCGAGGAAACGTCGAACGCCGAACTTCGAGCGTCGAACAGCGGTCCGACCGTTGTCCGAGGAGTGCTCGTGCTTGGGGGAAATGGGGACAGTCCCTCGGGGCGCGAGGACGCGCGGT
>CAZSUX010000088.1:0-10364 GCA_964610135.1 uncultured bacterium
CACCGTCGGCCGAACGGGCGCACCAGAGGCTGGAGATGCCGCGGCGGTCTTCGACCCGGCAGAGCAGCAGTGTGGTGCCGTCGCGCAGCCGGACCGCGCCGGGGTTGAAGACTGCGTTGACGGTGTGGGGCCAGTCGGCCGCAGTCAGTATGGGGTTGCCGGGGTGGCGTTGGAACAACTGGTCGCGCACGGCCGGTGTCATCGGCCCTCCTCGCCGCCGATGGTCTTGGCATAGCGCAGGGTGAGTAGTGACCCGAGGAACGCGAGAGTCGACTCGGCCCCTTCGTTGTCATTGACCCCTTCGGGGTGAAGGCCGTCGTGGCAGCCGCCGGTCGCGTAGTCGTACACGGGGCGGCCGAGGTCGTTGCGGCCGAGGAACCACTCGAACGCCGAAGTCATCGCCTCGCGCCAGCAGTTGTCGTTCGTGATGCGCCAGGCCCGGAAGCAGGCTTCGACCATGCATTGGGCTTCAATCGGCTGTTGGTCGAAGCGGGGCCTCGGTGTCCCGCGTTGCCAGCCGGTGTTGGGAATGGGTGAGTAGTTGCCGGCTTCAGCGGTTTCGATGCGCAGCAGCCAGTCGAGTGAACGTAGCCCGGCGGCGGTCATCTCTTCGTTGCCGATGTCGGAGCCGGCGCGGATGAGCGCCTGGCTCAGCCGGGCGTTGCCGTAGGCGAGGGACCGTTCGAACCACGACCAGTCATCGTCAGCGCCGGCACGATACAGCCTGAGCAGGTGCTGCGCCAGCGCGTCGCGGACCCGGCGGGCGTTGCTGGCACCCGGGAAACGTTTGATGTAGGAACAGACGCCGAGCAGGGCATAAGCCCAGGCGCGGGGACTCGAAAAGAGCTCGACGGCAGGCAGGGCCGCGTCGAACAGGTTCATGGCGAGGGCGACAAACGCATTGTCGTGCGAGCCTCCGATCACGGTGCCGAGACTCCAGAGGGCGCGGCCGTGGGAGTCTTCCGACCCAGTATCGTCGAGCCAGCGGCGGTCGTAGCCGAGGCGGTTGCGGAACCGCCGGTTCTTGCGGTTGAAGGCGTAGTCGATGAAAGCGAGATGCCGGCTGGCCAGCCGGTGGAGAACCGTAGTGTCCTCATCGTGCGCTTGGGCGCGCAGAGCCACAATCAGCGCCCGGCTGTTGTCGTCGGTGCAGTAGCCTTCGCTAAGGTTGGGCACGGTGTTGCGGGCGTGCTCAATGATGCCGGTGTCGTCGGTGAGCGTCAGTAGGTGGTTGAGGTTGAGTTCGGGCAGGTCCATGTCCAGCGGGTTCTCGACCGGGACGCGGTCGACGAAGACCGGGACGCGCACCCGCTCCTCGGCAGCACGATGGAAAGTGTCGAGATAGCTCCGCGCGACTTCCTTCCAGATCATCTGGCGCCCGAAAGCGTATGCCTGCTTGCGCATGCCGTGTCGCTCAGCTTCGTTGGCAAAGAGCTTGACGATGGTGTCGGCCATCGCCGAGTCGTCGCCGAACGGGACGAGCCGGCCCCGGCCATCGGCCAGCAGCTCCTCGGCATACCAATAGGGCGTGGAGACAACCGCTTTGCCAGTGCCGACGGCGTAGGCGAGTGTCCCGGATACGGCCTGGGCCGGGTTCAGGTAGGGCGTAACGTAGAGGTCGGCGGCACCGAGGAACTGGCACAGCTCGGAGATGTCTACGAACCGGTTATAGAACATGATGTGGTCGCTGACACTTAGCTCGCGCGAGAGCCGCTGCAGGGAGACGCGGTATTCCTCTCCGCTTTCGCGCTTGACGTGGGGGTGGGTGACGCCGAGCACGAGATAGACCGCGTCCGGGAACCGCTCCACGATCGCGGGCAGCGCCCGGATGACGTTCTCGATGCCCTTGTTGGGCGAGAGCAGGCCGAAAGTCAGGATGACGCGGCGGCCCTCCACACCGAACATGTCCTTGTAGAAGTTCGGGTCGACGAACGGCATGTCGGGGATACCATGGTGGATGAGGTCCACTTTCACGGCTGGGACGTTGTAGATTTCAGTCAGATACTGGCGGGAGCGCTCGCTCATCACCACCACGCGGTCGGAGAGCTGGCAGACCTCCGTCAATACCTGGCGCTGTATGTCGTTCGGCTCTCGGAGCACGGTGTGCAGCGTGGTCACGACGGGCATGCGCAGGCGGCGCTGCGCGAGCAACAGGTGACTGCCGGCCGGCCCACCGAAGATGCCGTATTCATGCTGCATGCAGACCAGGTCGACGCGGCCCAGGTTCAGGAAGTCGGCGAGCTGACGGTACTCGTCGAGGTCGTTCTGGGCGACTTCGAAGCGCACGCGGTCCGGGTAGTCGTAGCCCTCGGCCGTGTCATTCATCGCCGTGGCCAGACACTCGACGTCGGGCACTTCGGTGGCGACCGACTCGCAGATGTCGGCGGTGAACGTGGCGATGCCACAGCGCCTCGGCACGTAGTTGCCGATGAACGCGATCTTGCCGAACTCGGTGGTGCGGTTCTTCATGGTTCTTCTAGCAGAGCGTGATACTAGCCGGGATGAGGCTCGGAGTCAAACTGGGCGCGGTGAGGCCGAGTTCTCGGTTGACTGGTCGCAGGTCGGGCTGCCTGCGGCTGATGGCAGGGGAGATGCCTGCGACAGATGTCTCTCACTGCGTCGCGGTGACGCGGGCAAAAAAGAGAGAGTCACGGGCAGTCCAGTATCGCGGCAATGTCTTTGACCGACCGAGTATTTGATACCGGACTACCGTGCTCTCAAAGCTGTGACTCACCAAGGCCGGGCGTCATGCGTCGGCCGCCATAGTCCTGCTACCTGTCCGGGGCGACCCGGGTGTTCGGTCGCGGCAATACCGATCTTGCCGCTTGCCGGTTCACCCGATCGCTACCATCAGGCAGCTCAGCAGGACGCCCAGAGCTGTGAACAGCAACCAGACATTGCTGCTTTTCATACCAGTCACTCCTCACCGCTGCCTGCCAATCGAACAGGACTAGACGGAGGCTGTCTCTGTCCGGCAGGCAGCTGTCAACACTCTCGGACCGGGCGATCTCTTTTGCCGGAGCCCACTTGCCGCCCACGGGAAATGAGTCCGAAGCGCGGTTCCAGTCAACGAGTACCTTTGGCGCTCCCTTTCGGTACCCGACTTTCGACGTACCAACCCCATCAAACCCTCCGGCTCTTCCAGGAACCTTGCCCAAGGTCCCGGTGCCAGTCGATAACCAACCCGAATCAATAAGGTGCATGATGCGTGCCACGGCACGAAGCCTGCCGTGGCGGCGTATGTTACGTACTTACGGTTACTTAACGGCAAGACCCGCTCAATTGACGCACCGCAGCGCGAGCCATCAGTACGTGCGTCAATTCTCGCATGTCGAGAAACTAGGAGGCTTACAGTGGTGCGACACAGGAACGACGCCCGCCGGCGTCCCTTAGTCTCACAAGTCGTCTACGGGTTCCTTCGTCCGTCGACTCACCGGGATCCGGTCGGGAGTGCGGCAGGTTGCAGCCGGAGTCACGGACCAGGTCGTCCGGCACGCTACTCAGCGTATCACCCGACAGGCAACGCAGGACGTGATTTCACAGGTCATTCGATGGACTGCTAGGCCCGTTGTCGTCTACACTGCCCGGTCTGCAATGCGGGGCGGGGTTCCGCTGCCGTTCTCCATCCGTGCGGGTGGTTGGCATGTTGACATCCGGAGAGAGTTGCCTAGACTTACGGCCGCGCAGCAGCGGGCCGGCATGAGGCGAACCCACCAGCCGGCTGAGATTTCGCGGTACCGCAAAAAGGAGCTTCAATGAACGTGAGTCCAATATTCTGGATAGCGCCGGCCGGCGCGGTCATAGCGCTCGTGACGGCGTTGATACTCGCCCTGCAGAATATGAAGCAGAGCGAGGGCACTGAGCCGATGAAGGAAGTGGCCAAGGCCGTGCGCATCGGCGCGATGGCCTACCTGAAGCAGCAGTACAAGGGCGTCGGCATCTTCTTCGGGGTGGTTTTCGGGCTGCTTTGCCTGCTGGCGGCGCTCGGCCTCCAGACGTGGTTCGTGCCGTTTGCGTTCCTGACCGGCGGCTTCTTTTCCGGGCTGTCCGGGTTCATCGGGATGTCGGTCGGCGTGCGTTCGAGCGCGCGGACGACCAACGCCGCTAAACAGAGTTTGAACGCCGGCCTGCGGGTTGCGTTCAACTCCGGACTGGTGATGGGTCTGACCGTGGTCGGTCTCGGACTGGTTGACCTTTCGATATGGTATCTCATCCTGAGCGCGGTTTACGCGCACCTGCCGGTCGTCGAGCGGCTGACCGCCATCACCTCGGCGATGATTGCGTTCGGCATCGGCGCGAGTTCGATGGCGTTGTTTGCCCGCGTCGGCGGCGGCATCTTCACCAAGGCGGCGGACGTGGGCGCCGACCTCGTTGGCAAGGTCGAAGCCGGCATTCCCGAGGACGACCCGCGTAACCCCGCGGTCATCGCGGACAACGTCGGCGACAATGTCGGCGACATCGCTGGGATGGGCGCGGACCTGTACGAGTCCTACGTTGATTCGATCGTCGCCACGATGGCGCTGTCGGTCGTAGCGTTTGCCGGTTCGGGGTTCGAGATACGTGGCGTGCTGCTGCCGATGGTGCTGGCCGGTGTCGGCATCGCCGCGTCGATATTGGCGAGCTTCCTGGTCCGAGCCGGTGAGAAGGCCGAGCAGAAGGTCCTGCTCGCAGCCTTGCGGCGCGGCACCTACGGCGCGACAATACTCTCGGCCGTACTGGGCTTCCTCGTGGTCAAGTGGCTGTTACCCGGGCACGCGCAGGTCTTTTGGTCGATTCTCTCCGGGCTGCTGGCCGGTGTGATTGTCGGTTACTTCACCGAGCGATACACGTCCGATACTTACAAGCCGGTGCAGGGCATAGCGGCCGAGGCAAAGACATCGCCGGCAACGGTCATCATCGAAGGACTCGCAGTGGGGATGAACTCGACCATCCCGATTGTCATCACCGTGGCGGTCGCCATCATCACGAGCTACTACATGGCGGGCGGCGCGTCAAACCCGGGGCTGGGGCTGTACGGCATCGGCATCTCGGCCGTGGGCATGCTGGCTACGCTTGGCATTACGCTCGCGACCGACGCATACGGGCCGGTTGCGGATAACGCCGGCGGCAACGCCGAGATGACCCACCAGGACCCGATCGTGCGCGAGCGGACCGACGCGCTTGACTCGCTGGGCAACACGACCGCGGCCACCGGCAAGGGTTTTGCCATCGCCTCGGCGGCTCTGACCGCACTGGCACTGATTGCGGCCTACCGCGGCGAGGTGCTGCACATGAGCGAGAAGGTGCTGGGACACGTCAAGGACCTGAACCTTACCTTGCTCAACCCGCGTCTGATCGCCGGGCTGTTCCTCGGCGCGATGCTCCCGATGGGCGTGTCGTCGATGATTATGCGGGCGGTCGGCCGGGCGGCGTCGAAGATAGTCGAGGAGGTGCGGCGTCAGTTCAAAGATATACCGGGACTGATGGAAGGTACGGGCAAGCCGGACTACGCGGGCGCGGTCGCCATCTGCACCAAGGCGGCTCAGAGAGAGATGATTGCGCCGTCGCTAATGGCGATCATCGCGCCAATCGTGACCGGGTTGGTGCTTGGCGTCGAGGGCGTGGCCGGGTTCCTCGCGGGCGGCCTGGCCGCTGGCTTCAGCCTCGCAATCTTTTCCGCGAACGCAGGCGGGGCGTGGGACAACGCCAAGAAGTTCATCGAGCGCGGGGCATTCGGAGGCAAGGGCTCGCCGGCGCACAAGGCGGCAGTGGTCGGCGATACGGTCGGCGACCCGCTGAAAGACGCGTCCGGCCCGTCGCTCAACATCCTGCTCAAGCTTCAGTCAATGGTCTCGATTGTCGTGCTGGGGCTGGTGCTGAAAGTGTCGTCCTACCTGCCGTGGCTGCGGTAGAGCAGGAATAGGACCAACAGGACCAATAGGACCTATAGCGGGCTCGGAGGTTCCTCCGAGCCCGCTGCCTTTGCTTCGGCCCGGTCGGCTTCAGCTTCGAGCCGGTGCAGTTCATCGTCGGACAGCCCGAAGTAGTGGCCGACCTCGTGGATGACGACGCGGCGGACGAGCTTCCGAATTTCAGCGTTCGTGCGGGCAAGTCGTTCTATCGGTTTCTGGAAGATGAGAATCCGGTCCGGCAGGACGCTGCCATACCACGGTCCGCGTCCGGCATAGGGCACTCCCTGGTACACGCCGAGCAGGCCCCATGGGTTCTTGCTCAGATTGTGATAGACATCGGGCGCGGCGATGGGCTGAATCTGGATGGCGATGTTGTCGAGCTTGGAGCGGAAGGCCTCGGGTATTGAGGCGATTGCCTCGTCAACGAGTGTGCTGAACTGCTCGACTTCCATCAGGTTTCGGGCAGCAGAGGCTGAACCGTCAAGAACGCCAAGCTAGGAAACCGGCCGCGGGCCGAAGATGGCGGTGCCGATTCTTATCAACGTTGCGCCTTCTACGATGCCGACGTCGAAGTCCGAACTCATGCCCATCGAGAGATGGGGCAGAGCGATTGAGAAGCGCCGACGGCAGTCCTCAGCCAGGGTTTTGAGTGTCTTGAAACAGGGGCGAGAGGCCTCGGGGTTATCAATGGCGAGCCCGGGACCGATCGTCATCAGGCCGTCAAGCTGCAGATGGTTAAGCTTGATGAGTTCAGCAACAAGGTCCGGCACCGCGTCAGGCGTGACTCCGTGCTTGGAGGTCTCGCCGGACGTGTTCACCTCGATCAGGGCACTTGTGTGCTTGCTCATCTGCTCGCAGCGGCGTTGCAGTTCGAGGGCAAGGTGGAGTGAATCAACGCTCTGGATATAGGCGAAGAGTTCAAGCGCCTTCTTTGCCTTGTTGGTCTGAAGGCTGCCGACCAGGTGCCACGTTGCCGGCAGCGTGACCTGTGGTTTCTTGTTCAGAGCTTCCTGCACCCGGTTCTCGCCGACGTGCGTGATGCCGGCCTTGATGGCCTCGTCTACTTCAGCCGGGGTCCGGGTCTTGGTCACGGCGACGAGGGTGACCTCGGAGCGGCTGCGTCCCGCACGGGCGCACGCCGAGTTGATTCTCTGTTCCAGGGCGGCCAGGTTCTCGGTGATGCTCACTGCCGGTTGGGGGCTAGCGGTCTTTCTGCTTGCGGCTGAGCAGTTCCTCGTAGACTGCGAGGTGGCGGTCGGCAAGATGCCGGACGTCCCACTTGTCCATTACGCGCTGGCGGGCCGCCTTGCCCATCTTCTCACGGTCCTGTCCCAGCAGCCAGATGACCTTTTCGGCGATGTCTGCCGCGTTGCCGGCCTCGAACAGCGCGCCGCCGACCTTATCTTCGACAATCTGGGGCAGGCCTCCGACCCGCGAGGCGGCAACCGGCGTTTCGCAGGCCATGGCTTCGAGCGCCGCGATGGACGTCTCCTCGTAGAACGATGGCACGAGCGCGCCGTCGCCGGAGCTGAGGAACGGCGGCATGTCGGTGTTCGGTCGCTTGCCGAGGAACGTCACCGAGTCCTGCAGGTTGAGCTCCCGAACGAGTTGCTCGAGTTCGGGTTTGAGTACGCCTTCGCCCACGATGTAGAGGTGGCAGGGATACCGGGCCAGTATCGCGGGCATCGCCTCGATGGCGTGGCGCACGCCCTTCTTGGGTATGAGCCGGGCGGAGCAGACGAGGATTTTCTTGTCCGGCAGGCTGAATGCGGGTGCGGTGCGATGGAATACCTTGGTGTCGCAGGCATTGACATAGGGCTCGACCTTGCCGGGGTCGGCGACCCGTCGCGCGGCCTCGGCCTGCGGCAGACTGTTGGCAAAGATGTGGTCGACTCCGAGGTAGAGCAGCCTGATCCATGGGCGGAGCAGGGCCTTCTTGACGAACTTCTGGAACCGCGTTTCGTGCAGGGTGATGAGCACCGGGGTCCCGTAGACCCACTTGGTGATGGTGACGGGCCAGCCCGACGGGAAGCTTTCGCCATGGACGATGTCGGCGCCGCGGGCGACCTTGAGCAGCTTGAACACGGACCAGCCGGTATAGAGAAACCAGCCCACCGGGTTGCGGCCGAACCAGGCAGTACGGTGGACATGGATGCCGTCCAGCAGTTCGTAGGTCGCGAGGCCGGGAAGGGACTTGCCGCAGACAACGTGGACATCATGGCCCCGGTCGCGCAGTTCCCAGGCCAGGCTCTGGATGTGGCTCTCCATCCCGCCGAATTCGGGCAGGTAGTAGACCGCGTGGAAGACTACCTTCACGCTGCGGAGAGCGGTTTCCGAGGAATGAAAGCGAACGCCAACGCACCGCAGAGGAATCCGACAGCCAGCAGTGAGATATACGACCCGAGCCTGTAGTACTTCGACTCGTAGCGGAACGTCACTTCGTGCTCACCGGCAGGCAGGGCCACTGCCCGGAACGTGTGGTATGCCTGCAGGAGTTCCGACCGTTTTCCGTCAACGTAGACTTTCCAGTCCGGTACGTAGTTGTCGGTCAGAACCAGCAGGCCGGGCGCGGTCATTGTGGCATTGACTTTGACCTCGTTGCAGTCGTACTTGGCAATCTGCGCGGTCCCGGCCAGGCTGTCCGGTCCCGGCGTGAACCCGGGGTCTTCGTACAGGAGGACGGTCTGGGACGGGTCGAAGTCCGGCCGGCTGAGCGTGCCGAGCAGTTCGTCTTCACCCGAAACCGTCTTGAAACCGGGGGCGACAAACGCACGCGGCAGCACGGCATCGTTCTGGTATACGGCGTACTTCTCGCCGGCAAAAACGGGCATGAACTGGGGCCGGCTGAAGAAAGCGCGGATCTGTTCAATGGTCTGCTGAGTCCGTCGATCGTAGCGCGATACGTCCATCGGCAGCGGGACGGTGATAACGTACTTGATGTTGGACAGGTTCATGTAGTTGGGGTTGAGCATGTTGTCGGGACGGAAGAACACGCTGGATCCGGAGCCGAGGAAATCCATGTAGACCTGCAGCGGGTTGGGCATCTGGCCGGCAACACTCTGGATACCGTTGTAGGCGAGAATCCCATCGTCGTTTCGCTCGTAGTGCCAGGGCAGAACCCGGTAAAGTGAGGTGTCCTGTTTGAGGAACGCCACAGCCTCGTCCGGGGCGAAGTACTCTTTGGGTGGCGGCACGCCGCGGATGTAACCCCGGGACTCGTTCCAGAGATTCAGCGAGAGCCCACTGTCCAGAACCATGACTACCGCAAGGCCCGCGCCAAGTGCAGCCGGCTTCAGCCCGCGGTTGACAAACAGCCTGACCAATAGAATACCAAGTGCGGTGAAGACCGATGCGAACAACAGTCCGCCCAGCATCGCCGGGTAGTTGCCCGCAAGAGCCTCGAGCTTCTGGGATGTCTGGAGAGTCATCTTACCGAGCAGGGACATTGCTGGTCCTTTGAGCGCGGCCAGGAGCAGGAGCAGCGCCAGCGGGATCGCACCGAAGGTCAGAATCGTCCTCGTCGTCTTTCGCGTGTCGTCCTCTCTTTGCCCGCGTAGGACGTAGTCCACGCCGAGCCCGGCCAGCACGACCACGGAGAACGCGGCGAGGAAGAATATCATCGCCGGGCCGCGGAACTTGCTGATTCCCGGAAAGAGGTAGTAGGGGATGTAGTAGAATGGCGTGTTGCCACCCCATGCCATCAGCAGCGCGCCGGCGAACGAGAATGTGAAGAACTTGACGTTGCGGTCCTTCCAGCGCCGGAAGACAGCGATGAAGGCGAACAGGAGCGGCAGGATGCCAAGGTACTCGCTGTGCAGTTTGAACACGTTCTTGCCCCAGTAGCTATCGAGCCCGCCGGAGAATTTGGGGGTCAACAGGTCGAATGTCTCGATGATCGGCATCGACCAGGACGTCGAGTACGCGTAGCCACGTTCGCTGCCCCGTGAGGCGTATGGCAGGTTGCCGAAAACCGGCAGGTACTGGATTGCCGACAGCGCGACTCCGAGCCCGACCGCGACAACGAAGTAGGCGGTCAGCCTGGCTACCACCCCGGCGGACTTCTCCTGGGCTGCAGTCCGGATAACCAGGAACAGGAAGTAAGCGAAGAGCATCAGGCCGGTGTAGTAGACCTTCTGTACGTGACCGGACAGCAGTTGCAGCGCCAGGACAACACCGGTGAGAGCGAACCAGACGAACTGCCGCCGGGTCATGCCGCGGTGAAGGAAGAACAGCGCCAATGGCATGAGGGCGGAGCCGATCAGTCGGCCGTCGTGGCCGGCGTAGGCGAGCGTTATCAGGCTGCCGGCCAGTTCGTACGCAATGCCGCCGATCGCGGCCGGTATCACGGAGAGTTTCAGCTCACGCAGGAATAGGTACGTGCCGAGGCCGGCCAGGAAATGGTGAATTACAAACGTCCAGGTCCAGACTACGTGTACGGGCAGGAACAGGCGAAGCAGAAGCGTAGGGTAGAAC
>CAZSUX010000089.1:0-10237 GCA_964610135.1 uncultured bacterium
TCTAAAGTGATGTGGGAGCCGTCAGGAATTTCAACTAACCGAGGGACATACTCCTCCGACACTGTCATCGTTCACAATCACGGCGGGGCGGGTCTTGCGGATTTCGGAACCGATGGTCGGGTCGAGGTTGATGAGCCAGACTTCACCGCGCAGCATGGAAGTCGTCGCGGTCGAGGGTTGTGAATGCGGTCAACTCGCTGTCGGTTTCATAGGCGGTCTTCAGCGCGTCGGCTGCTATGCTCAGGTGCTCGCGCCGCTCCGCGACCGAGTCCAGCCGACCGGCCCGGAACTGCTCGCGCAACTGGTGCAGTGCGGTTTCAACTATACCAAGCCGTTCGTCGGCCGGCAGCTTACCGAGCTCTGCAAGAATGTCGGCTCGCGTCATGCATCCTCCATTGCCTGACTTTAGCTGACGTGAAGATAGGTGTCAAGCAATGGCGGAGGCGGGCGGCCGGGGATTCCTCCTGGGCCCGGTCACCAACGAGGCTGCGGCTGACGGCTATGGGCTCGGGTTCATGGTGCTCTGCCGCAGGCAGGTGCCATCCGATGGCTCAACCGCGTGACACGGGCAGGAGGGAGTAGGGATCAGGTGCTAGGACCATGGACTGTGAAACAGGAACTGATGACTCGTGCCGCCAGGCGCGGCTGATGACAGGGGAGAGGCCGAGGCTCACCGGGTTGGCACGGCTCCGGTCTTGACTTTAGGCGGGACGGCCTATACTAATATTGACGCCGGACGCGGCGGAGCACCCAATAGCCGCCGCCCGCGACCGAACGGCGTCAAGCGGGATGTTCATCGACCGGAGGCGATGAGATGATACGAATCAACGACCGTGGTTCGAACATTCGCAGCAACTCCTATCATAGGGGAAGCCTGATGCTATTCATGTTCGCGATGGCACTGCTGTTCGGCGCGACCGCGGGGTACTCACAGTGGCTGGAAACCAAGATAACTCTGCCTGATTCGCTTGGCGGCGCGACCGGCCCTCATTGTCTTACAACCGATACTTCAGAACGCTACGTCTATGTCGGGGACGGCAGCGGCGCTGTCTACGTCGTGGACGCGGAGGCCGGGACCCGAGTCGCCAAGATCCCGTGCATCTACGTCTCTGCGGTCTGCACCAACACCCGCCAGAACAAGGTCTATGCCGCTGACTACGGAGGGAACCGAGTCCTTGTGATATCGTGCGCCACCAACCAGGTGGTTGCGACCATCCCTCTGGGCGCCGCCGGGTTGCCGCTTGCCCTATGCTACAATAGCAGTGACAACAAGACATACGTCGCCGGCGACGGTGGTGACCTGACGGTCATCGAGTGCTCTTCCGACAGCGCTGTCAGGACGATACACCTCGGAGAGAGTCCGAACGGGTTGTGCTACAACCCGGCGAGTAACAGGGTCTTCTACGCCGGGGACGACTCTCTCCTTGCGGTGGTTGATGGCGCGAACGACTCGGTTGTCGGGGCCTACGACGGAGCGTACTACGGGCCATTTGCGGTGAGCGCCGTCGCCAACAAGGTCTACGTGGCCGGTGAAATCCCTGGCAGCGCCGTGGTTTTCGTGCTGGACGGAGCGACTGGAGTGGTGCTGGACACGATGAATGCCTATGCGGAAGTGATGTGCCTCAATCCGCATACCCAGAAGCTCTACACCGGCGGCAAGACTCCATGTGAGATCATGATCTTCGACTGTGCTGCCGACACGCTTATCGACTGGTTTCGGCTCACGGGGCAGTCGTACATCTACTCCATAGCCTGCGATACCACTACCGGCAAAGTCTTCGCCTCGTTCGAGTGGAACAACAGGGACAAGCTAGTGGTGATAGACGGTGTCGCCGACACCATAGCTGCGAAGATACCAGGTCCCCACCAAGGCGAACTGCTGGTGAGTTCAAAGCGGGGGCGAGTCTACTCCACCGACCTCCTCGCCCTGGCTCTGGCGGTTTTCGACACCGGCACCGATAGCCTGCTTCGTACCATAACGATCGGTGGGGGATCCACCCAGATGTGCTACGACACGATTGACGACAAGGTATACTATGTCAGCTATTCCAATATCCTTGGCGAGGTCGGCGCCGTTGACGCAGCGACAAACCAGCCGGTTGGGCACGTTCAGGTAGGGCCGCACCCGCAAGACATTATCTGGCACGCTCCGACCAACCGGGTGTACTGCAGCGGTGGCAATATCACGGTCATTGACCCAACGGCTGATACGGTGACCAAGGTCCTGCCGGTAAACAGCGGTCTGCTTTGCAGCGCCCCGCGCCTGAACAAGGTCTACGCCGAAGCCGTTTCCAAGGTAGCCGTCATTGACTGCCGGAATGACTCGGTCGTGAAGACGATCCCAGTACCGATAGAGCCTATGTGGTCGATGTGCTACGTTTCGACCGCCTGCTACGACAAGCTGTATGTCGGCGGCTACGGCGAAGTTGCCATAATCGATTGTATCGGGGATACGATCATCCGGTCATACCCGTTCAATTGGTCTCGACTCGTAGCCAGCCCCGATGGCAAGCGAGTCTACTGCTGGCGACCGGATGCGCTCTGCACCTTCGACGCGGCCGGCGATACGCTGGTCGCCGAGGCACCGTGGGTAGCCGGGTCGGCCTCTGACCTGCTATACGTCCCGGGCGTGAACAAAGTGTATTGCGCGGACCCGGGGGGCGGGCCGCAGTGTGGGCAGGGATGCGTTCTGGTCGCAGATGGTACGACGGACTCGGTCATCGCCGAGATCCCGCTCCGCATGGCGTGGGCGCTCGGCTACGACAGCGCCAACGGTCTGGTCTACTGCAGCCATGGCCGGGATAGCGCAGTCACATTCATTGACAGCAGCACCGACAGCGTAGTCGGGTTGCTCAATGCGGGCATGTGGGCTACGACGTTTGCCACGGTGCCGGCGCACAGCCGGGTCTACGTGGGCGGCGAAGGCAACTCATCTATCGCGGTGATTCGGACTGACCCGCCCGGGGTCGAGGAAGCGATGAACGATGAGCGAAGAGTGATGAGCTGGGACGCGAGCGTTGTACGCGGGATTCTGTTCTTGCCTGAAGCTCCAAACCACAAGCCTCAAGCCGCATGCCTGATGGACGCGACCGGGCGAAAGGTGCTGGAACTCAGACCTGGTGCGAATGACGTGCGGGCGCTGGCGCCGGGGGTGTACTTCATCCGAGAACAGCCGCAAGCCGTAGGCTCCAAACCCCAAGCGGTCCGCAAGGTTATCCTGACCGAGTAGGCCAACTGGCCTCGTTCCCACAGGCTGCCCGCGCCCCTGCAGCGGGCAGCCTGCTCTTGTGCTGCTGCGTGACCGGTGGGCGTGGGCGGTTGCGCCAAGGACGGGGTTTTTGGCTGGGCGGGTACCATGATGGGGGCCATGGCGGGTGCCGTTGCGGGGACCATGACCGTCCCTATCACGGGCCTCGTGACCGGGACCATCATCGACCTCATCGTCGGGGTCATCGCGGATACCATCGCGGGAGCCGTGACGGGGCTTATCGCGGGGTTCATCGCGGGCCTCATCGCGGAGGCCATCACCGGTATCACGGCCGGGCCTATCACCGGACTCATCGCGGAGGCTATCGCGGGCCTTGTCATTCAGGTCATCATCGGCACCATGGCGGAGACTGTGATGAGGACTATGGCGGGTATCACGACGGGCCCTATGGCGGGGGGTATGACCTCCCTTATGGCTCGGGGCTATACCGGGGGGTGCTGAAATCTTGCGCGGTTGGGCGATTTTGAGCGGATAGAGATATGAGGACAGGTGAAGGCAGTAGGCAGCAGGCAGAATACAGGAGGCTGGCGCGGCAAGGAGCCGCGAAGGCGCGGAGGTGGAGGATGAGTAGGTGTGAGAGGCCGGGGCCGAGGCGGGAGAACCCGCGGGAGACGCGGATTCGAGCGGTGGTGGATGCGCTGGTGTCCAGCGATTCTGATAAGGTGGCGTATCTGCAGTTCGCACGCGAGCTTACAGCCGCAGAGCGGCATGCACGGCGTTCGGATAGTCCGGGATTCAGATGCCAGAAACCAGAATTCAGAATCACCGGAGACAGGACCAGGCCGACAAGAGGGCGAGACCCCTCCATCGGCGTCGGGGTGACAGGGGCGGCGGAGGGCGCATCGTACATCGTTCGTCGTCCTTCGTCTCAGATGCCGGACTACAGTATGCGGACAAAGCGGGTGGTGATGAAGTGGTTTGCACGCGGCTTGCACGGCAACATCCTGTGGCGCATTGGTGAAGCGATACTGGGCGAAGTCCGAATGACGAAGCTCGAATGACGATTGAAGTCAGAAGCTCGAATGCACCAAATGAAGCAACGATGCACGATGGACGAGCAACGGGTAACGAACTTGGAGGTGCTGTATGGATGAGCAGATGAGAGAGTTGAGAGAGGCGCAGATAAAGCGCAGTTGCGACCGGTACGCGGCGAAGCTGGCGGCCGGGCGCGGCGGTCTGCGCCGGGACGGTAACGCGGAGGCACAGGCAGCCAATTACGCTGCCGGGAACATTCTGTTGAACCGGCTGCGGTCCGGGACCGCGGAGGTGCTCGACCGGTTCGGTGTTCCCACGATTGTCCGGCCTTTCTACTACAGTTACATCCTGGCGCTGGGGAAGCGCGACCGTCGGATGTGGTCCGAGACGCAGCTTCGGAACGAGGGCCGGATTCTCGTGTCGCTCTGGGTGTCACGCGGGCTGAAGCGGGATGTGTTGCTGGCAGTTGCGCAGGATGTTCTGTGTCTCAATCTGGCTGACTCAGAGCCTCGGCCTTGCGCGTCAGGCGAGGCAGGGGTATAATTCAGGCGGAAGCAAAGTGGAATCTGGTGGGGCGTTTGACTGCCCGGTGAATCCGGTTCAATCACAGGCCGACCTGAGGCCTGCCGCCCGACTTACAATCCACAGGTCTTAGTCCGGATCGGGGCGCTGGCGCGCCCATAAACGCTGCGGCTGGTGGGCCGCAATTGGAGGCGCGTGATGAGTAATGCGGCACTCGCAGGTGGGGTCGCCAATGGGATGATGGACTTCGATGCGGTATGGAACAAGTACTACACGCGGGTCTATCGCTGGGTCCGCCGAAGGGTCTGGAACGCGGAGGACGCGGAGGAAGCCACGAACGATGTGTTCATCCGGGCCTGGCTGCGCCGGGACCAATATGACCCGTCTAAGCGGTCGGTCCTTTCCTGGCTGTATTTGAACGCAGAGACAATCACTATCGGGTTCGTGCGCAGCCGGAAGGAGCAGCCGCTGCGGCTGGACTTGATTCCGGAGGAGTGCGGTCCTTCCGAGGGCGGCCCGGAAGAGGACTACCGAACGGCCGAGCAGGAGCGGCTGGTCAGGCGTGCGGTGGATGACCTGCCCGGGCCGGAGGCGAGCGTGATGCGCTGCCGTTACTTCGATTGTCTGACCTGGCCGGCAGTCAGCCGCGCGCTCAAGATGAGCCCGAGAAACGCCCAGTACCGGAGGCAGCGCGGGCTCGAGTTGCTGCGCGGGAAGCTGGCAGCGGGCTAGGTCGACCGCAGCAGTGAAACACCCGGCCTCACGTGGGCCGGGTGCCTTTTTTGCGCGGTTTGGTCGAAGCGAGCGGATAGTAATACAAGGACTGGAACCGCAGTGCTCTTTGACAATCCGTTCAATGCACGTGGTCAGCCAGGCGGCTGAACCGGAGGCAGCAGTTGGCTTGCGGTCGGCCGTTCGGCAGTCAACCTTGGAAAGGAGGTGAGATTTATGCCAGATCCTGGAAAGAGAATCGCGAACTGGGACGAGAAGTACAACCTCGAACGCATCAACGCCATCCTGGTGGAGAAACGGCCGACGATGTTGCAGAACATGGCCGTGGCCTTCACTTCCATCGCTCTGATGGAGACACAGGTGAAGCAGGTCTGCGACGGTGCGGGCGTTGCGACCATCATGTACCCGTACTACCTCTGCTTCGGCCGCGAGATGTGGAGCCTGAGCCGGAGGGAGATGTCGGGCGAGTCGCTCGCGCTGGAAGCCGCGACCCTCATCGCCAAGTGGGTTGCGCGGGGCCTGACCCAGTCGGTGTTGCAGGCCGTCCGGACCGACGTCTTCAACGTCGCCGCGCCGGTAGCGTTGTGAGAAACGAAGCGGGCGGGGTGTTGCTGCCACACTCCGCCCGCGCGTTGGCAGGCGGAAGGCGGCATCAATGGCGGGCGGGATTAGATGCAGAGAGGGCGGGCATGTCGCCCGCCCCGTATTTCCTGGCAGTCGGCCAGCCTAGGGCAGGTTGATGAAAATGTCGTAGTCGTCGGAGTCGAACTCGTCCAACTCCGTGACCTTGCCGTCATAGAGCACGCTCACGAGCTTACGCATCGCCTTGACGTCTTGCTCACTCGCCCCACCGTACTTGATGTTGGCGTCGTCGTTCGGGTCTTCGGAGACGTAGCTGTCATCGTTGGCGTACCCCGCGGCCTTGATGACATCCAACACTTTCTCGCCCAGTTCCTGGTCGTTGGCATACACCACTACCCGGTACTTGGCGTCGTTCTCTTTGCTCACGGGCTTGTTGACGACCGGGTTCGTGCCCGTGCCCAATGCGCCGATGTCCGACTTCTTTTCACCCTTGCCCAGGCAAGGCGAACCTTCCTGGAGGTGGAAGTCGCTCTCGGCATCCACGAACATCGGGTCCTCGTCGATGTTGGTCTTGCTCGTCTTGAGCGCCACCGAGTCATTGGTCCCGCCGTAGAAGCAGTTGTACTTCACGGTCATGTGGCTCATCGTGCTGTCGGTGACGATGGAGCGGCCGTTCTCGTAGACGACGTTGTTAGTGAACCTGGTTTGCGGGTCGTCGTTGTACGAGTAGATGGCGCTCACCTTGTTGTTGGCGATGGTGTTGTGGTCGATTATCGCATAGGGCGCGCCCATCCCGAGCAGGATACCGCGGTCGGTGTTCCCGGTGATGACACTGTGGTGGACATTGCCCCAGTTGGTGCCGCTGATGTAGACGCCGTGGCTGGACCCGTTCTGCAGTGTGAAGCCGGTGACGGTGACGCCCTTGGCGTTGATCTTGACCACCGCGTAGGCCTCGTTGCCGCCGTCCAGGAAGGTCTGCTCGGCGCCCGCGCCCTTGAGTGTGACGTCGTCTTCTTTGACCTGAACTCCGTCGGTCACGTCGTAGGATCCGGCCGCGACGTTCACCACGTCGCCGGAAGAGGCCGAGTTCAGCGCGGTCTGGATATCGGTGTACTCGGCGCCGGGGCCGACGTTCAGGGTCTTGGCCGCGAGCGGCAGGACGCAGAGCAGCGCGGCGGCTATGACGAGCGTTCTCATTCAGGTCTCCTTTGTTGCTTCGGGACTGCTTGTGGCGGAGTCATCTGGCGCGCCAGAATCCTAGCGAGGTTGAGGCGGCGGGTCAACGGCGAGCGGGATTTGACCGGCACGGGTCACAGGCTAGAATATCTCCCTATTGACGCATCAGGCGTCTGTTCCGGTTTCGGTGAAACCCACTATGGCTATTGGAGGCAATTGATGTTGCGTTATGCCCGTGTTTTTGTATTGGTGCTGGTCGCAGGGCTTGGGACAGAGACCTTGGCCGCGGCTACCGGCACGTTGACCCAGACGCTGGAATTCAGTCAGCAGGATTTCGTGTTCGGCAAGGCGAACGGCTATGACGCGGTGACGTTGGTCGGGGCCGGGGAAAACGGGGGACAGTCCCTCGGAGCGCCTGCGTCAAACTCGGCGCGGTACAGTCCCCGTTTTCCCGTCATGTCCCTCGGGTGTTCCACAACCGAGCCGGGGTATCCGAACCTGCCGCTGGCCGTATACAACGTGGTGATTCCGCCCGACGCGGAAGTGACCGGCGTTGAGGTTGTGAGCGTTTCGACCGAGACGCTCTCCGGCGAGTTCAACGTACATCCGAGCCAGCGACCCAGGGCATTGACGAATGGCGATCGGCGAATGACGAATGACGAATCCGCATTTGTCCCGCCGGACGCGAAGGCCTACGCGTCGAGCGAGGCATATCCGGACGAGCTGGCAGGCTTCACCCGGTCGGGGGTGATGGGCGGCTATCGCATCGCGTCTTTCCGGGTTGCCCCGCTGCGTTACTATCCGGCAGAGAAGCGGCTCGAACTGGTCACGCGCATCGAGGTCGTGGTCCGCTATGAGCGGAACCGGCATGAGGTCCTGAGCCTGGACAAGTCCCAGGTTGACCTGATGGGCCGGAACGTCCGTGCCCTGGTCGCGAACCCGGAGCAGGCCGCGAGGTGGGCACCGGTGACGCGCCGTTCGTCCGCTGCCGGACTGACCATGGACTCGCTCACCGACATGATAGTCATCACCAACAGCGCGCGCGCCGCCAACTTCCAGCCGTTCGCGGACTGGAAGACGCGGCGCGGCATCAAGACCGAGATTGTCAGGACCGAGTCCATCTACGCTAACTACACCGGCCGGGACAACCCGGAGAAGATTCGCAACTGCGTGAAGGACTATTGGCAGAACCACGGCTTGAAGTGGGTGCTCATCGGCGGCGACGACGGAATCGTACCGGTGCGGACCTGCCGGCTCACGGTCGAGGGCGGCACCGAGGATATCGCGTCGGACATGTACTACGCCGACCTGCAGTACTCGTGGGACTCGAACAACAACGACCTGTTCGGCGAGATGGAGGACTCGGTCGACCTGTTATACGATGTCTTCATCGGCCGGACACCGGTAGACAATGCGGCCGACGTGGCGACGTTCTTCGCCAAGGACACGATGTTCGAGAAGCACCAGGATACGACGCGGCTGAAGCGGGTGCTCTATGGCTCGACGATGCTCTTCGACCCGTACCACGGCCGGGTCATCAACCACATGATTGCCGACATCTTCCCGCCCGGCTGGACTCACGCTCACCTCGAGGATCCGGCTGACGGCGAATACGCGGACTCGATGAGCCAGGGGTTCCAGCTTGCCCATGTGGCCGCTCACGGCAATCCCCGCACGTTCTCGGTGATGTGGCGCAACGAGGTCTCGGGGCTCACCAACGGGTTCACGAAGCTGAACTTTGTTAACTCGATGGCCTGTGAGTCGGGCTGGTTCGACAACGACGAGTGCCTGGCCGAGTATCTGGTCAAAGCAGCAAACGGCGGTTGCATCGCCGCCATGCTCAACTCGCGCTACGGGTTCGGCTACCCGCCGGCGCTTGGACCTTCGGAGCTGCTCGACCTGCAGTTCTACCGCTACTTCGTCCAGGGCGAGGCGACCCAATTCGGCAGCATCGGCATGCTCTCCAAGGACTACTTCCGCAGCCTGGCCATGGGCCAGGAGGTCTGGCGCTGGTGCGTGTTTGAGCTCAATCTGTTCGGTGACCCGACGCTCCATGTCTGGTCCGAGCAGCCCAAGAACCTGACCGTGACCGCGCCGGACTCGGTTCCGACCGGCGTCCGGTTGGTTCGAGTCACTGCCAAGGACGGCACTACGCCGGTGAAGGGCGCGCTCGTCTGCCTGAGCAAGGGGAGCGAGACCTATGCCCGCGGCTGGACCAATTCGCAGGGCTGGGTCGACCTGCTGGTCGCGCCGGCCACCACCGGCGACCTGGACCTTTCGGTCAGCGCCCAGAACTACTACCCGTACGACGGGCTGGTGCCGGTGCGCGGCAGTTCCGACGGCCCGGCACTGGTGTTCGCCGGGCTGCGTATCGACGACGGCAACGGCAGACTCGACCCGGGTGAGACCGTTGACCTCTACGTGTCGGTGAAGAACGAAGGCAAGGTCGACGCGACCGGTACGAACGCGGTCCTGCGGACGTTCTGCCCGTACCTGACCCTGGTCGATTCGACTTCAAGCTACGGCACGATTGCGGCCGGGGCAACGGTCGAGGGCGACCGGTTCCTGGTGACGGCTTCGGATACAACCCCGCCCGGGATCGATGCCGAGATGATCGCGGCCTGCATCGCGGCGGAAGGTTCGTGGGAGCCTTACTTCGAGACCCGCGTCGGTGACCCGCCGCCGGACAAGAAGCTCTGGGCCGACCACGACAACAACGATATGATTCTCTCGGTCACTTCGCTCGGCTCAATCGGCACGCTCGGTCCGTACGACGAGGGGTCGGGGCTGAAGTACCCGCGCAACGCGCCGCACGGGGCGATATACTTCACCAGCTTCGCTTGCGGCAATGGCCCGGACTACGTGGTCGACCGTTGGTACGGCCATCCCAGCTCCACCTATCAAGCCGACTGGCGCGCGGTAGATACACTGCACGCGGTGGTACCGCCGCTGGCCGGAGGCCAGGAATACCAGGGCGTGATC
>CAZSUX010000090.1:0-3972 GCA_964610135.1 uncultured bacterium
AGATGGCAAGATACATCGGACCGAAGTGCAAGAAGTGCCGGAAGAGCCGGGAGAAGTTGTTCCTGCGTGGCGACAAGTGCCTTTCGGACAAGTGCACATTGATGAAGCGCGGAGAGATGCCTGAGGTGCGGGGACGGCGCCGCCGGGTGTCGGCCTACTCGATCCAGTTGCACGAGAAACAGAAGCTAAGGATGATGTACGGCATCCTCGAAACGCAATTCCACAACTACTTCACCAAGGCGGCGAAGAGCAAGAACACTGCGGCGACGCTCGTCATCCTGCTCGAGCGGCGGCTGGACAACGTGGTGTTCCGGATGGGGTTCGCCAATTCCCGGGGCCAGGCGCGGCAGTTCGTGCGCCACGGCCTGATTACGGTGAACGGCCGCCGGATAAACATCCCGTCGTACCTAACCGATGCCGGCGACATCATCGGCGTGAAGGGCGATGACAGCATGAAGGTCATTGCCGCTATTCTCGCGAACAAGCAGCCGTCCGGGATGTCCTGGCTGACGGTCGCCGCCGACCGCGGGGTCGGAACCGTGGTGCGCCAGCCGAGCCCGGATGACGTCAAGGATATTCCGTGTAACACGCAGTTGATCGTGGAGCTGTACTCGAAATGAAACTCAAACCTTTCACTCTTCCCGAGAAGCTCGACCTTGACGGCGCGACCGCGACCGATTCGTACGGCCGGTTCACACTGGCGCCGCTGGAGAAGGGCTGGGGCGCGACGATGGGCAATTCGCTGCGCCGCGCCCTGCTTTCGTCGGTCCAGGGCGCTGCCATCACTGAGTTGCGGATCGACGGCGTGGCTCATGAGTTCTCCACCATTGACGACGTGGTTGAGGACGTGACTGAGATAGTGCTCAATCTGAAGAAGCTCCGGCTGCGGCTATGGTCTGAGACTCCGAAGCTGTGCCACCTGCACGCCTCCGGCAAGCGCGAGTTCCTGGCCCGGGACCTGACGGTTCCGCCGGAAATCGTGATTGCCAACCCGGATCAGAGGGTACTGACGATTTCCGACAGCAAGCGATCGGTGGACGTCGAGATGCTGGTCGAGAACGGACGCGGCTACGTGAAGGCCGAGCGGCTGAAGAGGAATCGCACCGCGCCGGAGACGACCGTATTCATGGATGCGTTCTTCTCGCCGGTGAAGCGGGTTAATTTCTGGGTCGAGTCGATGCGCGTGCTGGACCGGACCGATTTCGAGCGGCTGGTGCTGGAGGTCTGGACCGACGGAACGGCTCGGCCGGACGAGGCGATGATCCAGTCGGGCACGATTCTCAAGAACCACATGGCGGTGATGGTGCCGGCCGAGAAGGAGCCGGAGTTCATTGCCGAGGAGAAGCTCTATCAGGACCGTGACAAGCTGGTCGAGCTCCTGAACCAGAGCATCGAGGAACTGGAGCTTTCGAATCGGGCGCTGAACTGCCTGATGAAGGGACGTTCGAAGACGACCGGCGAGCGGATTTCTATCCAGACCATAGGCGACCTGGTGCAGCGGAACGAGAAGGACATGCTCGACATCGAGAACTTCGGCCGGAAGTCGCTTGAGGAGCTGAAGAAGGTGCTGGAGGACGTCGGGTTGTCACTCGGCATGGACGTTTCCAGCCTGCCGATTGTCGAGCGCGAGCCGGAAAAGGAAAAGGAGTAGCCTTGCGGCACGGAGACAAGGGCAAGAAGCTCGGCCGGACGGCCCAGCATCGCCGGGCGCTGATGCGCAATCTGGTTACAGCTCTGTTCGAGCACGAGCGGATTCGGACGACTCTGGCGAAGGCCAAGGAATCCCGGCGATTCGCGGACCGGATGATCACTTACGCGCTGAAGAACACGCTGGCCTCGCGCCGCGAGGCCGGCCGGTTCATTCAAGACAAGACCGTGCTGAAGAAGCTATTCGACGTCATCGGGCCGCGGTTTGCGGGACGCCCGGGCGGTTTCACGCGGGTCCTGCGGCTTGGGCCGCGTGAAGGTGACGCGGCCGAGATGGCCCTGCTTGAACTCGTGATCCGCGAGGAACGGCACCACGAGAAGAAGGCCAAGGAGGCGGCGGCAAAGCAGAAGGGCGGCAAGAAGCCGAAGCCGGAGAAGAAAGCCCGCGACAAGAGCAAAGCTCGCGACGAAGCCGAGAAGTAGCGGACCGATGCTTCGGTGTCTGGTCCGGTCGAGAATTCAGCGGCTGGCCGTCACCGGCAAGAACTCAAAGTTCCTTGGCAGCCGGGAGTATGACTCCCGGCTGTCTGGCGTCGACGCAGTCCGTCCTGGACCGTATCCTATACAGTGACCGCAATAGTCCTCGCGGCGGGCAAGAGCAAGCGCATGGTAAGTTCCCTCCCCAAGGTGCTCCTGCCCATTGCCGGACGCCCGCTTCTGAGCTACGTCCTAGAGTCGGCCCGCGCCGGCGGAGCCAACCGTATCATCGTCGTCGTCGGAACTCAGAAGGAACAAGTGATGGCCGCGTTCGAGCAGGACGGTGTTGAGTTCGTGGTGCAGGCAGGGCAACGCGGCACGGCCGATGCGGTCCTGGCCTGCCGCGGCCGATTGAACGATGACGAGGAATGCGTCGTTCTCTGCGGCGACGCGCCGCTCATCCGACCCGAGACCATCCGGCGGCTGCTCAAGGAACGCCGGGCGGCCGGCGCCGATGTGGCGGTGTTCACCGCCCGGCTTGCCGACCCGGCCGCATACGGACGCGTGGTGCGTGCCGGCGGTGACTCAATTGAACGAATAGTCGAGCGGCGTGACGCGACTCCCGAGGTACTGGCGATCAACGAAGTCAATTCGGGCGCGTATTCCTTTCGCTGGGGCGTAGCCAGACCGGTACTGGAGAGGATTCAACCGAGCCCGGTCTCGGGCGAATACTACCTGACTGACATTGTCCAGGAGGTGCGGTCTGAAGGCGGGCAGGCAGTCGCGGTGCTTGCCGCTGACCCGGACGAAATGCTCGGTGCCAATACGCCCGGCGAGCTGGCCGCGCTCGAGCGCGGGCTCGCTGCGCGCGGGGAGCCAAGTGCCGGTTGAGGCACGTATTTCCGTGGCTCGTGCTGGTGGTCGTGGCGCTGGCCGTCGGCGCTTCGATAGCTTGGCGGCTGCTACCCGAAGAGGAGATGGTATTCGATTCCACCAAGTCGTTGAAGATGGAAGTGGTCAATGGGTGCGGCGCGCCGCGCGTGGGCCGTGCGGTGGCCGACGAACTGCAGATGCGGGAGTTCAATGTGTATTCAGTGAGGGACGGCCGCGAGCACTCCTCCCGGACCACGGTGGTTGACCTGCGCGACCCGGCCGGCCGAAATGCGCAGACAATGGCGCGGGCACTGTCGGTACAGCGTCACTGGCGAAAGCTGCCCCTGGGTCCGAGAGCCGTACCCGAAACCCGGGTCGAAATCGACTCCGCTCGCTACCTGGACCTGGAAGTGCGACTCGTGATTGGCGACGACTACCGCCGCTTCTTTGCGAACGTGGTCCCCATGTACTAGGATGACTGCGGCCAGGCTGGCGAAGCGTGCGGCGGCGATCATCCTCGGCAAGCTCGGCGAGGACGTAGTGGTGCTCGACCTGCGCGGCCGTTCGCCGCTGGCGGACTACTTCGTTATCGCCACGGCCACGTCGACCGTCCACGCGCAGGCAATCGCCGAGGACCTTGCGCTTAAATTGAAGCACGAAGGTGAGCGGATGCACCACCTCGAGGGCGCGGAAAACGGCGTCTGGATACTTCTTGACTATTTCCACGTTGTGGTGCATATTTTCTGTGGTGAGACTCGCCAGTTTTTCGGTCTGGAGCGGCTTTGGGGAGATGCGCCGTGCCAGACCTTCAACGATACCAATGTTAAAAGCTAACCGGCCGCGTGTCCGTGGGCTTCGGCCAACTGGAGGTGCCGTTTGACACTTACATCACTACTTCGGCCCGACCGCATCAACCTCGACCTGAAAGCAAAGAAGAAGCCGATAGAATATTTAACGGTTTATCATCCGGCGGTA
>CAZSUX010000090.1:3982-10139 GCA_964610135.1 uncultured bacterium
GTTGCTGGCGACCCTGACCAAGCGCGAGGAACTGGGTTCGACCGGCATCGGCAAGGGTGTCGCCATCCCGCACGGTCGCTCGCTCCTGATCGACAAGCTGGAAATGGCGGTGGGCCGCTCGACCAAGGGCGTTGAGTACGACTCCATCGACCACAAGGCCGCGCACCTCTTTTTCCTCATCATGGCACCGCCGCAGGACCCGGGTAACCAGTACCTTATTACGCTGGGCCGGGTAGCGATGGTCTGCCAGGAACTGACTAAGAAGAAGCGGCTGTTCGACCCCCAGACGCCGGATGAGCTGATTGAGCTGGTGCGGAGCCTGGAGGAGAAGATTCGATGAACGCAAAGGTCGAGACCCTGCGTTCACTCGAGGAGTTCGACCATATCCTGCGTGACATCGAGACCGCAGACTATCAGGCAGTGGGATTCCAGGCGGTCAAGGCTTCGGACGACTTCATCAAGACCGCCGAGCGTGAACGGGAGAAGCTGACCAGGAAGGTCGATCCCAAGCTGCTGACGATGTACGAGCGGATAATGAAGCGGTACGGAGGCCGGGTTGTCGTGCAGGTCATCCGCGAGTTCTGTGGCGGGTGCTACGTCAAGTTGCCCTCCGAACTGGCGGCCCGATGCCGCACCGACCTCGTCAGTTGTCCGAACTGCGGCCGTTTCCTCTACTACGTGAAGTAGGCTCGGGCCGGAGGTAGCCGGTCTGTGGTCGGCGACGCAGTCGTTCTCCTTCTAGTCCTTTCCGCTTTCGAGTTCCCCGGCCACAGCGGTCGTTCATCGGCGATGGTTGCCGGCGCAGCGGTGCCGGACGGGCAGCATTCCTTCTTTCTCAACCCGGCTCTAGGCGTAGACGAAGGCCGTTTCCAAGCCGGCATCTGCTATTGCCGGCCGTACGGGCTGCCGGGACTGGCCTGGGGCAGAGCCGCTGGCAGTTGGAGTTCGGGGCGGTTCGCTGCGGGTGTGGGACTTTCCGCCCTCGGGCTTGATCGCTATCGGGAGCAGGACGTCCAGGTTGTCGTCGGCGGCCGGCCGGCAACCGGAGTCGCCGTCGGGCTTGGCATCCACGCTCTTGTCGTCTCGGCCGGGCAGGACTATGGCGACGTCGTGCCGGCATTCGACGCCGGTGTGTGCTGGCGGTCCGGGCGGGTCCGAGTCGGTGCGGCCGGACTGCGGCTCAATTCACCGCGCTGGCACGACGGCACCGAACTGCCGCCACGGGTGGTGCTCGCCGGCTCGTGGCAGCCGGTCGACGAAGCGTTGCTGGCGTTGGACCTGAGCCGGGAGGGAAGCGATGAGGACGCCGCCTTCGGCGCCGAGTTCCGGCTGGTTCCTCAACTCGCACTGCGGCTGGGCGTCGGCGCTGTCCCGCTCCGGTTTGCCGCCGGTCTTGCGGCTGCCGTGGGCCCGTTGGCATTTGACTACGCATACCAGTTCCATCCGCAACTCAAGGACACCCACGTTCTCGGGCTACGTGCGGCATGGCACTAGCCTTGCTGCTTCTGCTCGGTCAGTTCGGTTCGGGTCTGTTCCCGGAGTCACCCGCCACCGAGGGCGATGCGGCGATGCAGGAGCAGGTCGAGCGCCTGCTCGAACGACAGATCGACATCAATCTGACGTCGGCGAAGGAACTGCTCGCGATTCCGTGGCTCAGCCCCTTTCTCGCGTACCGGATTGTCGCGGTGCGGGATTCGGTCGGCAGGTTCGCAAGCGTTGAACAGTTGCGGCAGGTGCCGGGCATGACTCAGGAGGCCTTCGAGGCGCTGCGTCCGTTCCTACGCATCGGCGGCAGGCGGCGAGAATGGAACGGCAGCGCCATCTCCCGGGTCGGTGTTGATTCGGTCGGGGATGGCGCCACCGGACTCAGGAGCTTCAATCGTCTCGAACTTCGGTCCAATCGGGTGCGGGTCGCCGTCCTGTCGGAGAAAGACAGGGGAGAGGCAAGCGCGTTCGACTTCCTGAGTGGTGGTGCGGAAATCAGCATGAGTCGGACCCGGCTCGCACTCGGGGACTTCACGGCCGGAGTGGGGCAGGGGCTGGTCTTCAGCGCGCCCCAGTGGCGTAGTAGTTTCTTGGGTGGAACCGGACGGACGAGCCGAACCGTCCGACTACTCAACTCGGCCGTCGAGAGGTCGTACCTGCGTGGCGGTGCAGTGGAAGCCACGGCCGGCAGATGGAATCTGTGCTTGCTCGGGTCATACGCGGGACGGGACGCGCGGCTCAACGAAGATGGGACAGTGGCTCGACTGACCGGCTCCGGCGTGCACGACGACTCTGCCTCGCTTGCCGGACGCAACGCTGTCTATGAGGCGACGGCCGGGCTCGGTGCCGGCTATCACGGCAGCCGTGCGGGAGTCGGCCTTGTCGCAGGATATTCCAGGTACAACCGGGTGTTCGCCCCGGCCGATTCGGCTGGCTCGTTTGCTGGGACAGAGCTCTTTGCTGTCGGCGTGAACGGAGAATGCAGGCTCGGGCACTATGAACTGGGTGGGGAATTGGCCGGTTCCAGCGGACGGGGTTTAGCCGGAGCTCTGGCGTTGACCGGCGACTGGCCGGACTTCGATGCCCGCGTCTCGCTGCGCGGTCGGCAGGCCCGGTTCTTTGCGCCGCATAGTCGCTGGTCCAGCCTCAGTGGCACCAAGGACCGACTTGATGCATCGGGTCGGCTTGCCTGGCACCACGCCGGTTCCAACGTTTCCTTGAGCGGCAATACGTATCGAGACTTCGAGCTCGATTCGGTGCCGGCGAGGCTGGAAATGCGGTTGGGACAAGAGTTGGGCAGAATGGATCTGGCTCTTGCCCTTGGTTTCCGCTACGAGGCCGAGGAGGAACGCCGCCGGACTGCGAGAGCCGAGATCGGGGCGAGGGTCGGCAACAAGACGGCCATGCGTCTGGTGCTCGCGGATGTCTATCCGGAGAAGAGCTCATCGCGGGGAGCGATGGCCGCGCTCCGTTTGACCCGGGGATTCGGATTCGCAGACCTCGGCCTTACCGCGGCCCGCCTCTCCGTCAACGGCACCGGTGTCACGATGTACTTGTCTGAACCCGGAGCCGGCCGCATCGGTTCATCCTTCAGCACCAGCGTTTCATGCTGGCGGCTGTCGGCGGGCTGTGGGGTTCGGGCGGGCAAGTGGTTGCGGCTGGGCCTCAAGGCCGGCTGCGCATGGAAGCCACAGGCGGTTCTCGATGGAGCGGCACAGCTTGAACTACACTTCTCTTAGTCCCTATCCACGATTCTGGATTCTGAGTTCTGGACTATCTGATTCCTGTGCCTATAGTCTCTAGTCCATGGTAGACTACCACGTTCATCCTGACTTCTCGCACGACGCCGAAGGCTCGGTCGAGGAGTTCTGCGCGAGGGCGGTCGAGGTCGGCCTGGATGAGATATGCTTCACCACTCACTACGAACCTGACCCGGGCCGCAGCCACGTCGAGAGGGTCAATGTGAACGGCCGGGCTCAGCCCGTCGACTCAGACTGGCCGGAGGCCTACTTCGCGGCAATCGAAGCCGCTCGGGCGAAGTCCCCTGACCTGGTTGTGCTGGCCGGAGTGGAGGTGGGCTACGAACCCGGGCTTGAGGGCCTCATCAGCGACTTCCTCGGCCGGCACGAGTTCGACTTCGTTCTGGGTGCGGTCCATTGCCTTGATAGCATTTGCCTTACTGCGCGAGACGAGCTGGACCGCTTCAAGAGCGAGTACCTTACGTTGGGCCCGGAGACGGTGGCTGAGCGCTACTTCCACAACGTGCGCGCCGCGGCCGGGAGCCAGCTCTTCGACTGCCTGGCCCATCTCGATATCTACCGCAAGTACATCGAGCCGCTCTTCGACCGGCGATTCGGTGCGACGGCCGATTCCCTGCTACCTTCAGTCCTCAAGTTCGTGGCCGAGTCCGGCACGGGTATCGAGGTCAATACTTCGGCCTTGCTCCGGGGCAATGCCGAACCCTATCCGCAACTGCGTATTCTCAAGCTGGCCCGGGATACTGGGATTGGGGTCTTCACAACCGGCTCGGATGCCCACCGTCCTGCCGACTTGGGCAAGGGTCTCGAGAGTGCGGTTCAGGCGCTCAGGGAACTCGGCGTCGAACCGGCCCGATTCCGCAAGCGCAAGCTCCTGTCCGCTGTCTAATCGGTATCCCGCGGCCTAGCCGCGCCAATCTACAATGCCTATGGATGGGCGGGGATGTCAAATGGGCGGGACGGATTGGGGCGTGGCCCGATGCCACTAACGCCGTCGCCGAACAGGAGTCCCTGCTCCCTCCCAAGGCTAGGCGAGGCCGTACTTGCGCAGCCGCCGTTTCCGCAGGTGAGCCGCACATGCCCTGCGCGTCCGCTGGCTGCCAATCCGTTGCGTGTCCTCCAGCAATCCGTCGATCGCCTCCGTGCGCGGCCGGTAGCGCCGCACCGTCCGGTGCCGGTCGTACCAGTCTATCCAGGAATCGCAGGCCTTATTCTCTGCCTCGGTCCACCGCGGTCGGCGAGGCCGCCGGGCGCACATGCGCGTCATTGCCTTCAGCTTGCGCGTGACGTCACCTGGAGTCCGAAGCGGGAAGCCGGCTTTCCCCAGTGCCAGCCGGCACGACTCGGCCGCCGCGGCCGCAACCAGGCCGCCGTCGGCGACCCGCCGGGCGAAGCGGCTGACTACCTCCAGCTCGGCGGCGCTCCAGCGTTTGTCACCGGGCCTCCAGCCCAGCCTGCGCAGACAGCGCCTCAGTTTCCACCGGACTTCATTCAGCGGCCGGCCGCGCATCCCTGTGCCCCTCAGAGCGGCCAGACAGTCGTCGACCGCCGCGCTTGGGCCCAAGTACACACCGGCGATAACAGCCTTGGCGAACCGTTCCACAATCTCATTCTCCGCGTCCGACCACCTGGCTTGCGCGGGTGACCAGCCCAGCTCGCGGGCAAGCTCGCGCACGCGATGCACGATGCAGCTGGCCGAGCGCTTGTCCGGCAGATCGGCGCGGATATCCGGCAGGGCCGCGACCACGCCAGGGTAGCGGCCATCTGCAACTGCCTTTGCGTACCGCCGCATGATGAGGACGCCCTTCGCAGACATCGGCCTGAATACCGGTGTTCTGCCCAACTTACACGAAGCCGTCTCGATGGTCTGGTAGATGCCGTGGAACGGTCGCGAGGGCGGCGACGGTTTCAGTTGTCGGTGCGCGGCGAAACAGGCGCGAGCCGCATTGGCCACGGACGCGTACTTCCCGGAAGCGAGCCGCCGGGCGTAGCGGCTGAAGAGCTGCCTCTCTTCTCGGGTGTAGCGAATCCGGCGCAGCGGCCTGCCGGCGCCACGGGCCAGCTCGCTGATTCTGCACCACACGGCCCGACTGCTGCGGGTGGGCAGGCTCTGACCGCTCGCGTTCGCGCGGGCCCGCAACCGGTCCAACGCCTGCCGGCAATGAGGTGCGGCCTCACGAGCACTCGCGTACCTGCCGGCGACCAATGTTCTTACGAACCGGTCGACGACGCGGGCCTCGGCCGGGAGCCAGGGCAAGTGAGCAGGCCTCGCCGGCCTGCCGGCACTGCGGGCCTGCTTGTTGATTCTACACCGCACGGCGCTCTGGCTCCTGAGCGGCAGGCTCTTACCCCTTTCGAGAGCACGTGCCCGTAACTGCTCCAGCGCCCGCTGACAATCAGGCACGGCCTTGTGCGCACTCACATACCTGCCGGCCACCAATGCCCGCACGAAGCTGTCGACAACGCGGGCCTCGGCCGGAAGCCAGGGCAAGTGAGCCGGTCTCACAACGGCTGGATTCTAGGACTCGCGGGGATGGATGTCAAATGGCCGAGGGGCCGCGTCAATCTGCAATGCCTGCTGATGGGCCGGGAGTCCGGTACTGTCAATCTAGAATCGTCAATCTAGAATCGTCAATCTAGAATCTACAATGGTCTGGCTGTCCCGAAGCTTCCCGAAATGGGGTGCCTGTCCCTGGCCCTCCTGCGGCTATCCGCTACCGCGGTCTCTTGCCGGGCTCCGTCCGGCTGGGACGAAGCACCAGGCGCTCGCCGGACCGCGTCGCCGTGCTGGTGACACGGAAGTCCCACACTGCGTTTTCATCCGCGGCTTTGTAGTCCCCGACAAGACGTCCATCCTTCGCTGCCGGGCCCATCTTCGCGAGCTTCCTGAGATGGGGAATCATCTTGCCCGCCAA
>CAZSUX010000091.1:0-10082 GCA_964610135.1 uncultured bacterium
CCAGCCGGAGCAGATGGGTTGCTGTTCCTGCCGTACCTGACGGGCGAGCGAACGCCTCATGCTGACCCGGATGCGCGCGGTGTCTTCTTTGGACTCTCACTTCGACACACCAAGGCACACATGGCGCGGGCGGTGCTTGAGGGCGTGACGTTCTCGCTGCGTGAGTGCCTGGATCTGCTGTGCGACCTGGGTCAGAGCTGTGCGCGGGTGCGAGTGTCAGGTGGCGGTTCGCGGTCCTCGATCTGGCGGCAGATGATGGCAGACGTGTTCGGGACCGAGATTGTCGAAGTGAACGTCTCCCAGGGCGCAGCCTACGGCGCGGCCCTGTTGGCCGGAGTCGGCGCGGGCGTGTACCGGGATGCCTGGGAAGCCTGTGACCTGGCCGTCCAGGAGACCGGCAGCACGAAGCCCGACCCGGATGTGGGCGCATACACCGAGGCCTACGATCGATACCGTGCGCTCTATCCTGCGCTGGCTTCCGAGTTCCGACATGCTGCGCGAGCCGATTCTCGATGCAGCCCAGGGATGCCTCGTGCTCGACCACGGGGCGAAGTCGGGACGGACGGTGAAGCCACTGATTCTCCTTGACTTGTACGCACGGGGAGCTAGAATTTCCCGTTGGCTGTCAAAGGGACCTACAGCCGACATAGAGTAAAAAGGTCCCAAGACTGCTTGTGTAACGTCAGGTGTCTATGAGTCCAAGTCTGTGTTTAGTCCAGACCCGCCCGTAGCTCCCTTCAACGGTTCTCAAGCGAAAACATACGGAGGTCCGTTATAATGGGTACGCGCATATTTGTAGGGAATCTTCCCTTCAGCGCAACCGAGACGCAGCTCAATGAGCTGTTCAGTCAGCATGGCGAAGTGACTTCGGTCAGCATCGTGAAGGATAAGTTCACGGACAGGTCACGGGGATTCGCGTTCGTCGAGATGACCGCTGCCGATGCAGCGACCGCGGCGATTGCGGCCCTGAATTCTTACCAGATGGAAGGCCGGCCGCTCACCGTCAACGTGGCGCGTGAGCGCACTGAGCGCCCGCCTCGCGGCAACGATCGTCGTTCACCGCGCAGCGGCGGCTTCTCCGGCAACCGCTGGTAGAAGACAAGCGAAAGCTGGAAGGGCGGGTGCAAGCCCGCCCTTCACTTTTCAGCCCGTTCGTTGACTTGGTTCGCTGCGGCTATATCATCAACGCCATGAGTGAGCGATTCCTGCAGCTCGCGGGTTTGACTCGCAAGCACCTGGTCGGCATTATCGAGGACTCTGCGAAGAATTGGCTGGCGCATGACGGGCTGTGGTTCCAGGCGGTGGAGCGGGCCCACGGGATTGATGCCGCCATGAAGGCTGATGCCGAGGCCTGGCGGACCTTCACGACAATCGAAGCGAAGCGGATCATGGCGCGACACGGAATCGCTCCCGGCGGCGGGATTCCGGCGTTGGTCAAGGCGCTGTCCCTGCGGCTATACTCCTTTCTGAACAAGCAGGAAGTGACTGAACAGACCGAGAACCGGGTCGTATTCCGGATGCTCGATTGCCGGGTCCAGTCGGCGCGCAAACGCAAAGGGCTAGCCGACTTCCCGTGCAAGCCGGTCGGGCTGGTGGAGTACGAGTGGTTCGCCAAGACGATTGACCCGAGTATTGAGACCCGCTGCATCTGCTGTCCGCCGGACGAGCACCCGGACGATGTCTGGTGCGCGTGGGAATTCACGGTCGCGAAAGCGACCGAGGGAGATAGGGAGTAGGGGAGAAAAGGGAGTGAGTGAGGTCAGAGGTGGCAAGGCGGGCGAACAGCCCAGACACCCCACGATGGCGGAAACGCCCGTGCATGAGCGGCCGCGGGAACGGCTCGTCAAGGTCGGGGCGGCGAACCTGTCCGAGGTCGAACTCCTGGCGATCATTGTCAGCCGGGGCACCAGGGGGATGCCGGTGCGCGACATTGCCCAGCGGCTCGTGAACCAGTTCCATTCCGTGGCCGAAGTCGGGCGTGCGAGTATCGAGGAGTTGATGCTTGTGCCCGGCATCGGTAAGGCAAAGGCGTGCCAGATTGTGGCGGCGTTCGAGCTGGCGCGGCGCAGCGACGACACGCCCTGCGTGAGAGATCGGGTCGACCTTTCCGATCCCAAAGAGGTCGCGCGGCGGGCGCGCTCGAGCGTCAAGGACTGGCGCAAGGAGTGTTTCTTCACATTCTACGTAGACTCACGCAACCGCCATATCGGTGAGGCCGAGATTTCGGTCGGCAGCCTCGACACGACGCTCGCGCATCCCCGCGAGGTCTTCGAGCGGGCGATCCGGGCCGGTGCCGCGAGCGTCATCGTCGTCCATAACCACCCGTCCGGCGACCCGACGCCTTCGGACGACGACATCCGGCTCACGCGTCGTCTGACCGAGGCCGGGAAGATACTCGGTATCAGGTTGCTCGATCACGTGGTGGTTTCCCGCGACAGCCACTACAGCTTCCGGAGCCACGCGTTGGTATGAGGACGAGGGCTTAGGGGTTGGGGGCTAGGGATTAGGGACCACGGACCGGAGATGGACGACATTCGGAGACAGCCCGGCGCCTGCGACGTACCGATCGACAAGGTTGGCGTGAAGAACCTCAGCTACCCGATTGTCCTACTCGACAAGACCCGCCGCAAGCAGCATACGGTTGCGCGAATCAGCATGTACGTGGACCTGCCCCGTGAGCACCGCGGGACCTACATGGGCCGGTTCGTCCAGATTCTCAGCCGGTACCATAGTGAAATCGACCTGCACAAGGTCGGGGCGATTCTGCGCGACATGAGAAGAGAGCTTGAAGCCGACTCGGCTCACCTGGAAATGGAGTTCCCGTATTTCATCGAGAAAACTGCGCCGGTCTCGGGAGTGCGCGGGCTGATGGACTACCGTTGCCTGGTTGTCGCCCAGCTCGGCAACCGGTTCCGACTGCGACTCGGGGCGGTGGTGCCGGTCGCGACGCTGTGCCCCTGCTCCAAGGAAATGGTGGAGTCAGGCGCCCACAACCAGCGGGCCGAAATCCGTGTCGCAGTCGAGTTCCGAGGCTTCCTGTGGCTTGAGGACCTGATTGACCTGGTTGAGGATTGCGGTTCGAGCGAGGTCTACTCGCTGCTCGAGCGCGAGGACGAGAAGCTCCTGACGACCCGGGCGCTTGAGAACCCGGCGTTTGTCGAGGACGTGGTGCGGAAGGTAGCGAAGCGGCTGGACGAGCATCAGCTCGTGACCGGCTACGAGGTCGCGGTCGAGAGCTTCGAGTCCATCCACCATCACGATGCTTATGCGTATGTCTGTCAGTTCCCAAATACGGGCGACAGCGGCAGGATTGGAGGTGGGCGGTGAGAACACTGGTAGTAAACTGCTACCGCGAGAAGGCCGAAGAGAAAATCAAGGGCTACATCGCCCAGGCTGAGCGCTTTTCCGACATAAGCGAAGTGCCGTGGGGATCGCTCGAGCGGGCCTACGACATGGAAACCTACAACGCAGTCATCATCTCCGGCTCGCAATGGCTGCTGTCGGTCGAAGAGGCACCAGCGCCACTGGTCGAGTTCGTGCGCTACCTGAAGGTACCGACGCTCGGCATCTGTTTCGGCCATCAACTCTTCGCCCGGGCGTTCGGCACGCAGGTTCTGTCCGGCGATTTGATCGAACGGGACGAGACCATCCTCATCTCCGAGCCCGGTCCGCTGTTCCATGGGACGGAGCCGGAGATGGACTTCCGCGAGAGCCATCGTGAGTACGTTGTCGCGGAGCCGGTCGAGCGCGCGGGCTGGCACATCATTGCGCGGTCGGCTTCGTGCCCGGTCGAGGCGATGCACCACACGACCCGGCCGCTGTATGGCGTCCAGTTTCATCCGGAGCGGTCCGGCCTGAACGGGGAGAAGCTGTTCGACAACTTCTACAACCAGATAGTCTTTCCGTTCGTCAAGGGAACATACCAGCATCCGCGCGGCCGGTTCTACAGGTAGGTATCAGCCGTCCCGGACCGGCTACAACCGGTAGAACTCGAACCTGGTCCCGCCCTCGCGAAGGGGACACACGAAGCGTAGGACTCCAGTTCCTTTGCCATCAGGGTCGATTATGACGCCAGTACTGGGATTGCTGGCTGACCAGAACACACGATGCTGTGCCGCTGTATCTCCATGGAAGATGAAGTACTCTCCACGCCACTGCCATGTATCTCCGTCGATCAGTGTCAAAGCCAGGGTTGCGGTCTTGCCATCGACCTCGGCAAAGTCGCAAGCGATAGCTGTGCTCTCCGGATTGTTGTCAGGCACGTTTTGCTGAATCCTGCCGCCGCCGATGACAAAGTAGTCCGCGCGACTGAGACCTTCGGGAGTCCACACCAATTCGTCATACATCGCGGTTCTGACGTCGGACGCGCCCTCTCTCATCAGCAGCTTGGAACGTCCTGAGTTCATCGGGTCGCAGACGCACTGCATTTCCGCTATCGGCATTACCCACGAGGGGCCTTCGAGCTTGAGCGTCCCACGGTCATTCCACACGACCGTCAGGTCTTTGTTGACCCAGCGGCAGACATAGAGGGTGATCGGCCGGTCAACGCCGTCCGGTTCAAAGGGAGGCGGGCCTGGGATACCCGAGAGCATGACTTCATTGACGCCGTCACGATTCACGTCGCCAATGCAGACGTCGAAACACCATGCGGGTCGGCCGTCCGAGTCCAGGCCGACTCTGGCTTCTGCCGTCAGCGCAAACGTTCCGCGGATCAGCTCATACTTGCGGATAGTGCGACCGCCGGCCACCACAATCTCGTCCGACCCGTCGCCGTCAATGTCACCTGCAGCAGCAGTCCTACCCGTAGCAGGCGGCGAACCGAGATCCGGGTTCGGGTCCTGAATCGGCGCGGGCAGTGGCAAGCTGCACCGGGGCACGAACCTGCCCTGTTCGAAAGCGAAACCCACGAGCATGCCGTCCCGCGCTGACATAAGATACTGGCCATGAGTAGAATCGAGCCGAGCGGCAAATCCGGACTCGATTCCGGCGGGCAACCTGCCGACGTGGGTCGGTGCGGGTAGAGATGCTTCGGCCGCGAATGCGCGAAGACCAAGGGCAAGGAACACCGGACTCATTGCGATTCAGTGTGCACCAACTTGGCCCGGAAGTCAAGCGGCCCTGGTCTTACGTCGCCCGCGATGCGGGGCTGTGGCTGGGAACTGGAGGGGTCTAGAAGGTCCGGCCGACCTGGAAGTGGGGTTCCCAGCCCGGGTTGTCTTTGTCGAACCCGTAGCCGAAGTCGAACCCAAGGAGCCCAAGCATCGGGATTTCCAGCCGGACCCCGACCCCTGCCCCGCGCTTCATGTCCGACAGGCTGAACTGGTCGATGGAATTCCAGGCGTTGCCGGCGTCGGCAAAGGCAAGGAATGAGAGTTGACGGGACAGCCGGAGCTTGTATTCGAGCGTGAAGACAGCTTCAGCCCGGCCGCCGATAACGTAGCCTGAGGACTTCGGGCCGATCGAGTTCTCGCCGTAGCCGCGGATGCCGTCAACACCGGTACCGCCGGGGGTGAAGCGCTCATAGATCGGGATCCGGTCCGCGCCAGCGAAACCCGTGATGTAGCCGAGCCGAGTCCGACCCATCAGGCCGAACTTCCAGAAAAGAGGGAAATACTGGCTCATGTCGAAGACGTGGCGGTGGAAGTTGATGTCGCCCACCGACAGGTCGAATGTGTAGCTGGTTGACGATCCGCTCAGCGCGTTGTATATGTAGTCGCGTGAATCTCGCGTGAAGGTGATGCTTGGTCTGAACGCGGTCTTGTGCGTGGTGTCGCCGTAGACGCTGAACAAGGTGTCAGTCGGTTTGTAGCTAAAACTGATGGACGTCGGCGGGACGTAGGCGTCGATGACGCGCAGGGAGAGGTAGCCACGAGTGTAGTCGAGCGGTAGAGGCCGCGAGAATGAGAGCCCGCCGCCTATTTGCAGCTTGTCGTAGTAGTCGTAGGCGTAGGTGTAGTACGCGATGTCGGCGCCGGCGGACAACGGGCGGTCGAACAGCCAGGGCTCGGTGAATCCCAGCTCGACGTTGGTCCTCCTGCTGCCGCGCTCGAGCTTCACCTTCGCGTTCTGGCCTCGGCCGAACAGGTTTGGCTGTTGGAGCTCGACGTAACCGGTGACGCCGTCCGTCGGCGAGTAGGTGATTCCGGCGCCGATGGTGCCGAAGAACGATTTCTCCTTGACTTTGTAGATGAGGTCGATGGTGCCGGTCGTATCCGCCCGGCGATAGTCGAGGGTGACGTCGTCGAAGAATCCGAGGTTGAAGATGTCGCGCTGCGAGCGCATCACCTCGGAGCGGCGGAAAGTGTAGCCGGGCAGAGAGCTGATCTCGCGGCGGATGACTTTGTCGTGGGTCTGCTCGTTGCCTTCGATGCCCACGAGGCGGATCAGCGCGGGCGTCCCCTCGGAGATTTCGTACGTGATATCGACCGTGTCAGAGCGTACGTTCTCGACCGGCGCGACCTGTGCGTAGATGTAGCCTTCCTCGGAATAGGCGCCGAAAAGGTCCTGCAGAGTTGCCTGGGCGAGCCTGGTGTTGTACGGCTCGCCGGAACGATAATGGATGAGTCTACGCAGGTCGGCTTCCTTCATCACCGAGTCGCCCGCTATGGTGACGTTCCCGAAGTAGTACCGGGTGCCTTCAGAAACGCTGACAGTGATGCTGGCCCAGCCTTGGTCGAACTTCATGTCGTAGTCGAGCACTTTGGCGTCGATGAACCCCCGTTGCTTGTAGAAGTCGACGATGCGGTCGAGGTCCTTGACGAACTCGTCTTCCTTCAGGCTTGCCTTGCGGTACCAGCGTTTCTGGCGGTTGGTGAGCTTGATCTCAATCTGCTCGTCAGTGAAGTGGTCGTTGCCGAGGATTTCGATATTCCGGATTCGCACCGGGTCGCCCTCGTCGATCTTGTAAGTCAGCGCCACCTGGTTGAGCGCGTCGGGCCCGGTCGTTTCGTGGTCGACCTTGACGAGCAGGAATCCCTTCTCTTTGTAGAGCTTGAGGATTTCCTGCTGCCAGTCGAATATCTTCTTATCAGTGAGGATCTCGCCTTCCTTCGCTTTGACCTTGGCATCGAGGTCCTTCTTGCGGACGCGGCGGAATCCCTCGTAGTCGACGGATTTCAGTTTCGGGAACTCGTTGACGACGAGAGTGACTTGAACTCCGTCTGCGATCCTCGAGGTCTCGGCTGTGACCTGTGAAAAAAGCCCGAGGCCATGGACCCGGCGGATCGCGTCCTCCAGGTTGGTGCGCAGTGCATTCGGGGTCAAGGCCTGGCCCCGGTTGAGTCCGGCGGTGCGGACGATTAGCAGCGTGTCGGCGGTGGTGGAGCGAGCCGAGACACTGAGAAGGACAATCTTGCTCGTGTCGGGCTGGGCCGGCTGGGCCACGAGCAGGGCCGCGAGCAGCGCTATCACTGCTTCAGCGTCGCCGCCGGCTCGGCTATCTTCTCGGCGAAGACCAGCCGGTCGCCGTCGCGGTCGACAAGAACGACGGAACTCTCCTTGAATCTACCCCTCAGCAGCTCTTCGGCCAGCGGGTCCTCAAGCAGCCGGCGGAGCGCCCGCTTTATCGGCCGGGCACCGAACTGCGGGTCGAAGCCCTCCTGCACAAGCAGTTCTTTGGCGTTTGGGGTCAGCTCGACGGTGAGCCTTTGTTCCTTGAGGCGCCCCGACAGGTCGCGGAGCTGGATCTCTACGATATCCTCCATTTGCTTCCGATCGAGCGGCCGGAAGACGAGCACTTCGTCCACGCGGTTCAGGAACTCGGGGCGGAAGAACCGCTTCACCTCGGTCATCACCTTGTCGCGGATGGACTCATAGTTGGCGTCGCCGGTCGTCGCGCCGAACCCGAAGCCGCTCATGCCGCGGATCTCGGTCGAGGCGATGTTCGAGGTCATGATGACGACCGTGTTCTTGAAGCTAACCTTGCGGCCGAGCGAGTCGGTTATCTGGCCGTCATCGAGCAGTTGGAGCAGGATGTTGAACACGTCGGGGTGGGCCTTCTCGATTTCGTCGAAGAGCACGACCGCATACTGCTTGCGGCGCACTTTCTCGGTGAGCTGGCCGCCTTCCTCATACCCGACGTAGCCCGGCGGCGCCCCGACCAGCCGGGATACATTGAACTTCTCCATGTACTCGGACATGTCGAACCGGATGAGCGCGTCCTCGTCCCCGAACATGAACCGGGCGAGGACGCGGGCGAGCTCGGTCTTGCCGACGCCGGTGGGCCCGAGGAATATGAACGAGCCGATGGGCCGGCGCGGATCCTTGACCCCGGCGCGCGAGCGCCGGATGGCCTTGGCAATCATCGTAATCGCCTTGTCCTGGCCGATGATGCGCTGGCGGATTTCATCTTCCATGCGCAGGAGTCGGGTCGACTCGCGTTCTTCGAGTTTGGCGAGCGGAACACCGGTCCAGTTCGAGACAACGTAGGCGATGTCTTCCTCGGTGACGACCGGGAACGATCCCGCCTTCTCCCATTCCTTGCGTTTCCGCTTGAGGTACTCGGTCAGTTGCTTCTGTTCGTCCCGGAGTTCGGCGGCCTTCTCGAACTCCTGCTTGCGGACCGCCTCTTCCTTGGCCTTTGCTGCTTTCTCGATCTTCTTCTCCAGCTCATCCAGTTCGGGGTTGATGACCGGACGCATCAGCTTCACCCGCGAGCCGGCCTCGTCGATGACATCGATCGCCTTGTCGGGCAGGAACCGGTCACTTATGTATCGGTCGGCAAGATAGGCCGCGCTTTCGATCGCTTTGTCGTCGTAGGAGACGTTGTGGTGAAGCTCGTACTTCTCCTTGAGGCCTTTGAGAATATTGACCGTCTCCTGCGCGCCGGGCGCCTCGACCAGGATCTTCTGGAACCGGCGCTCAAGCGCCGAGTGCTTCTCGATGTGCTTCCGGTACTCCTCGAGCGTGGTCGCACCGATGGCCTGCAGTTCGCCGCGGGCGAGCGCCGGCTTCAGGATGCTCGACGCGTCAATCGCGCCCTCGGCGGCCCCGGCTCCTACAATCGTGTGGAGTTCGTCGATGAAGATGATAACGTCGCCTTGGTGCTGGATCTCGTTCATGATCGACTTCAGCCGCTCCTCGAACTGGCCACGATACTTGGTGCCGGCGACGATGGCGGCGAGGTCAAGGGCCAGCACCCGCTTGTTCTTGAGCAGGTTTGGGATCTTGCCGGCGACGATGCGTTGGGCCAGACCTTCGACAATCGCGGTCTTACCGACGCCCGCCTCGCCGATGAGCACGGGGTTGTTCTTCTTGCGGCGGGCGAGAATCTGGATGATGCGTTCGATTTCGCTCTCCCGGCCGATAATCGGGTCGAGCTTGTCCTCGCGGGCAAGCTGCGTCAGGTCGCGGGAGAAGTAGTCAAGCGACGGAGTCTTGGTGCGCGACTTCTGTTGAGCAGAGCCCTTCTCGCCACCGAGCAGCCGGGTGGTCTCGTTCCGGACCAGCTCGATGTCCAGGCCGAGGGATTGGAGAATCTGGCACGCCACCCCGCGTTCTTCGCGCAGCAGGCCGAGCAGGAGGTGCTCGGTGCCGATGTAGGTGTGGTTCATCTTGCGCGCTTCGTCGAGGGCGTAGTTCAGGCAGGAGCGGGCCTCCTGGTTCAGCGGAACTTCGCCAAGAACGAGCGTTTCCGAGCCAACGTCGACCGCGTTCTCGACCGACCGGCGCAGGTCATCGGTGTTGACTCCAAGGTTGGTGAGGACGACCGCGGCGACGCCCTCGCCTTCCTTGACCAGACCCAGCAACAGGTGTTCGGTGCCGATGTAGTCGTGGTGAAGCCGGACAGCTTCCTGGCGGGCAAGCGAGATTACTTTCCTAACTCTTTCAGTGAAGCGTTCTTGCATGTTCCCTCAAAGTGTAGCTATTCTCGTGTCGAAGTCAACGCAGCCAAACTGGTCGGAGAAGTCCAAAGGACAAAGTACAAAGGACAAAACAAGGGGAAAGGGGAAATGGCAAAGCCCGGACTTCTACTTTGTCCTGAGACCGTACTACTTTGAACTTAGGATTGCCGTCAGCCCAGCAGTTCAGCGAGTTCTTCGGCGGTGTGGGCGGGCGGAAAGCAGGACTGGTTGCGGCAGACG